>CAXTWV010000231.1:0-8213 GCA_964248005.1 uncultured Ktedonobacteraceae bacterium
AAAGTCCTTGGACGCAAGGTCAGGTACATCAACATGCCGCTAGGGATGCTCTTGAGGGTGATGAAAAGCATGGGCATCTCCAATTACACGCTTGCCATGTACCAACAATATGCTGCCGACTACCAGAAGAATGCGTTTGCCGTCAATGCGCCTACCAACGACGTTTGCACCGTTACAGGCAGAGAAGCCGAGGACTACGAAACCATCGCGAGACGTTATGTTTCCGACAACCCGGAAGCCACACCACGTTTGGCAACTCAGTTGAAGCTCATAATGGTGATGCTCATCTCAATGCTTCGTCCAGCTCCCAAGACCGTTCCATCCCTTGCGCTTCATGAGTTCTCGGATCCAGCGCACGCAGTCTTGAGTGCTGACTCATCTGAATGGCGTCACAGTCACGAATTACACTCATACGAATTAGGAGAGGAGAAGAGAGAGACATGGGCCAGCAGATAACGTATCTCATCACCGCCGCAACAGGTGTCACGGGCAAAGCAGCGATTGCCGCATTACAGGCACATGGACACCAGAGTATCCGTGCGCTTGCACACCGAGAAGACGAGCGCTCAGAGCAGTTGCGCAAGCAAGGCGTCGAGGTCGTCTTTGGCGACTTGCTTGACTTCCATGCGGTCAGGACGGCATTGCAAGGCGTGAAGCGAGCCTACTTCTGTTTTCCCATTGCGCCTGGGATGGTGCAGGCTACAGCCCAATTTGCTCAGGCGGCAAGAGAGGCTGAGGTTGACGCGATTGTCAATATGTCACAAAAGATTGCGCGTAAAACTGTACGAGATATCTAAGCAGTAGAAGGTCCGTCTCTAATCAAGGAAAGAAAGCAGCGAAAGATGAAGCAGGGAAAACAACCCGAAATTCGAGATGCACATGAATGTGAACACGCGCTTATCGAGGAGGTGACACAAGCTGCCTACGAGGAGTATGCTACCATTATGCCCAAGCCATTCTGGGAGATGTACTGGCCGCACGTGCTGGCAACACTCAAAGAGAAAGGGCCAGTAGAACGTCTTGTTGCGACAGACATTTCTGGCATTGTCGGCAGCGTCCTGCTCTACCCGCCTCTCGCGAATGCCTATGATGGAGGAGCGGTCGATACACCTGTGCCTGAGGTGCGTTTGTTGGCAGTGTTGCCCAGAGTACGTGGACAAGGAGTTGGAACCGCTTTGATGGATGAGTGTGTGCGGCGTGCGAGCCTCATGGGAGCGACACAACTGGGCTTACATACGATGGAGGTGATGCAAACAGCAGTGCGCATGTATGAACGTATGGGTTTTGTACATATGCCTGCTCTGGATTTTCGTCCCACGGAAGGTATCCTTGTGAAAGGATATTGCCGTCGCCTCGATGATGGTTGATGAGGCGCGTTCTTCGCGTTAGCGTTTTCTTTGCAAACCGGGTGAACACATATTCCTCTTTGCACCAATGTCATTACCATCAGTGCAGAGAGGAATAGAAGATAAATTGCTCTAAATCCTACTTTTCGTCTTCGCTTATTAAGTAGCCAATGACCTCACTCCGTTTGACCTCGACCGCATCAGTGTCAGCGCGGCGAATAGTCACAAAACCATTGGCAAGCTCGTTGTCACCGAGAATGATTGCGTACTCCGCATTCGAGGAACTCGCACGTTTCATTTGTGCTTTGAAACTGCGATCACCATAGCCCATCTCGGCCTTAATCCCTGCATGACGTAATTCCGCGATGAGCTGTACCGTTGCATCCTTGAGTTCTGTTGTCCTGGCGAGATAGGCCACAAACACTTGCGTCGCTGGTTCAGCAGGTGGCGCGATATTCTGTCGTTTGAGTTCAAGAATAATACGCTCCATACCCATGCCGAAACCTATCCCAGGTGTAGGTTCACCTCCGAGAATTTCAGCAAGGCCATCATAGCGTCCACCCCCATTGAGAGCTGTTTTGCTGTTCCCGCTTGTAAACTCAAACACCGTTCGTGTATAGTAGTCGAGTCCACGTACCAGCAATGGGTCAAGGTCATATGGAATCCCATACATGCCCAGATAGCGTTTGACGGCCTCAAAATGTTCTTGAGAGGCTTCGTCAAGGTAATCAACAATCTTCGGCGCATTCGCTATCTTCTCTTGATCCTGTGGTTCCTTGCAATCAAGCAAGCGTAACGGATTCTTATAGAAACGTACCTTGCAGTCATCACAAGAACTGGCAAGCAACGGTTCGTAGTATGCCTGAAGTATCTGAATATATGCTGGTCGGCTATTGCTATCACCGATACTATTAATATTGACGCGAATGTGTTTGAGACCGAGTTGCGTGTACACCTGATAAAGGAGGCCAATCATCTCGGCATCAATTGCTGGATCGCTCTCACCAATTGCCTCACATCCAAACTGATGGTGTTCGCGATAACGGCCCGCCTGTGGTTTCTCATGACGGAACATCGGCGCACTGAGATAATAGAGTTTGACGGGCAATTGTTGCCTGAACATCCCGTGTTCCAGATACGCACGCACAACGCCAGCCGTACCCTCTGGTCGCACTGTTAAGTTGAGGCTATGCCCCTCTTTGTCTGGCTTGTCGTCAAAGTTATACATCTCTCTATCGACGATATCGGTTCCCTCGCCTACGGTCTTGCGAAAGACGGCGGTTTCTTCTATCAGAGGCGTCTCAATGCGACGATAGCCGTATAACTGTGCTACCTGTGCTGCGGTCTCTTCAATAAACCGCCAATAGGGTTGTTCTTCAGGCAAGATATCTTTGAAGCCCTGCAATGCGCGAATATGTTCTGGCATGTTCTATATCTCCTCCACCATGTGTGTATGCCAGACTATTATAACAGAGTAGGAAAGTAATGCATATATTTTGCCTCTATAAGCTCACGCAAAAATTTGCTATAATAGGAAAGTTACGTATATCGTTACTGTGCAGGAAGGTAGGACGACAATTATGGATGGCAGAAAGAACATGCTGGAAGGAGCAGGCGATTCCATCTGGTTACGCTACTCGACGAGTATCACCATCGCGGGCCGGACACGCACGATTGAGATAGGTATCCCTATGCCGATTGGTGCCGATGAAGAGGAACGTGAGCAACTGCTTCGTGAGGCTGACGAGGGCATGAATCAGCTTACAGGCCATGTCGAGAATCGTATCGCGCAGATGCTGCAACGCGTTCAGCCAACACAAGGCAACATTCCCGCACCTACTCCAATCGCTAAGCCCTCTGTTGCACCACCACCACGCGCCGTGTCCAGACCTGTTTCTGCTCCTGCCCCACAACAAGTGGCGTCGCAACAAAACGTACCTGCAACCAGCAATACCAATACACGGATTGCGGCTTCCGCACAGGCTCCGCGTGAGATACGGGAGGAGCGTCCAGAAATAGCACCTGTCTCATCGGACCAGGATGAAGAGGTTGTACAGCAAAATTCGCCACCTCCACAGCAACGCACGGCGGCAACGGGCGTGAGTATGCCAACAACGGGTGATGTCAGTGGCAATCTTTCCATTCCGCAATTTATCCGGGTCGTAAAAGATCGTTTCGACCTCAATCCTACACAGGCGATGGAAATGTTGAAACTCAAATCACTCAGTGGCGTGAACCTTCGTGAAAAACTAGACCAGTTACAGCGCTTAGTAGGCTCGGATACAAATGGTGCTTCAGAAAAGAGTGGCGAAAGCGATGCCAATAGTGCCGTTGCCGACGAGAAACCTTCCAAGCCTGTTGTGAAGAATGAGGCGCCCTCTAGCAAACCTGCAAACACGCCAACTCAGATGTCAGCAAAACAACCAACGCCAATACGCCCACCTAATGTGGAGATGAACAGCCGTCCTCAATCCTCTCGTCCACCTACTACCAGCAATGGACGTGCGCCATACTTTGATGAGGAAGAAGATTTTGAGGACGTGCTGGCAAGCATTGAGGATGATGAACTCGACGAAAGCGAACTGGCAGAACTGGGACAGCAACGTGAACTGACACCTCATGAGCGTATGCATGCCAAAGATTTAGTGAGCAAGTTCCGTGAATCACAAGGTGCCGCGGTCGCCAATCCAGCACGCTTAAAGGTGTTAAATAATGTTACAGACGGACAGATCAGTGAAGAGCAGTTGCAGGACCTAGCTGAGGGCATCTGGGGCGTCTCTTCATTTAAGAAATTGAAGGTCGATCAGGTCGAGTCGTTGATCTCATGGGCTAAAGAAGATGATTTTATGACGGATGCCGAAATCGTCCTATTATTATTGGAGGAAGAAGCCTTTGCGCGTGGTAACAGGTGAGGCGAAGGGCCGCAAGCTCAAAACGCTCAAGACAATGACAGGCACACGCCCCATCATGGATCGGGTCAAGACAGCTCTCTTCGATATCCTTTCTGATGAGGTTGTCGAGTCGCGCTTTCTGGACCTTTTCGCGGGAACGGGCAGTGTCGGTATCGAGGCACTAAGCCGTGGTGCGGCCCATGCAACATTCATCGAGATGGATGGCAAGATACTCAAGCTTGTGCGTGAAAACCTACAGATCACAAAATTGGCTGACCGCGCCGAAACCATTCAGGCCGATGCCTTTAAGTTTCTTGCGCAGCAAGCAACACATGTAGGACGTACTTACGATATTATCTACGTGGCACCACCACAGTATCAGGAGATGGCGGCGCGTGCTCTGACGCTCCTCGACACATCGCCACTCGTTCCTGAAGAGGGTCTCGTCATTATTCAAATTCATCCAAAAGAGCGTACCAACGTCGCTACTGTCCTTTGTACACGGCTTGCCCTCACCGACGAACGCCGTTACGGAAGTACGCTGCTGATGTTCTATAGAAATGTACCAAAAGAGGAAAACATTCATGGTAAGTAAACCCGGTGGAGGTCGCTTCGCCTTTGTCGATGCTGGTGAAGCGGCACGACGACTCGGTATAGACCGTGTGACGCTCGACCAATGGATTAAAGAGGGACGCATCAAGACGCATAGAGGAGTAGGCCGTGACGCTTTCTTCCGCTCCGGCGACATCGAAGCCCTGTATAACGAACTTCACCCAGCGAGCGAACTTGCCGAGGCGGTTGCCGCCGACGAAGCCGAAAGTGCCGGTGAAAGCAAGGCAACGGGTCCCGTCAAAAAGAAGCAGGACCCACAGATGCGTGTCTATCTGCGTCTGCAAGCCGATGCCAAATGGTACGACGTGCCAGAAGAGGATATTCGCACATGGGCACAACTACTCGCCCCCGACGGCTACGAGCGCAACAAACGTAACGCCGAACACACCATCAAAAAGCTCCAATTCCTGGTTGGGCTGATTGAGGACGCCCAAAAACGCGAGAAAGAGTCGTAGAGGTACAGTTCATTGCGACGGATACGTGGATTGTAGGGGTCTAATTCTATTACACCCTTTGAGCAGTAGACCATTTTTGCAGCATTAACGAAACGTTGCCCATGTCCTGCCAACAATGTTGTATGCTCAAAGGGTGTAATAGAATTAGACCCCTACAGACGGTTCATCTCCTGATTATTTGGTCAAACGGCATCATACGTCCAGGTATGCGTCGCACTAAGTATGTAGCAGATACATCACTTACGTAGAAATAGAAAATATTACAACTTACCGAGCAAACCCAGTTTTACAAATTTCTTCAAGCTTATCTATGGTTTTAATCAAGGTTTGATAGGTATCATATGGTAATATTGTCATGATTGGCTTGCCATTTCGAGTCACAGTAACGAAATCCAAGCCCTCCTCGAACTGATCTGCCAGTTGATTAAGCTCTCTTTGCGCCTCTTCTATAGATAATGTTCGTTCTGACATTGTAAACTCCTTTCACAAAACTGCACATACCGTTTTATAAATATACACGAATTTTGTAAAAATGGGAATAGCTGTGTATATGGAACACTCCGTAACACACTTTTTACACAGGCACCTGCATCAAATGCGCTAATATCTGCTGTTGCGTCCCAAGTGCGGATTGATAAAGGGATGTATAAGCTTGCGTTCCTAGGCGTTGCTCCAGAGCCACGAAGAAGCGTTCGAGCAGTACGACGCCGGGGTCGAGCAGCGTTTTACGCAATTGCAGGGCAGCGAGCAAGACCGCGACACCCTCACGCTGTTGCCCTTGAGTATAAAGTAACATGCCCAAGTTGGTAAGAATCGTTCCCCTATAATGCTGTTCTTGTAGCTTGTACGTGAGGCGTAACGCTTGCAAATAACAACTGAGCGCGGGATTATAGTCCTTTGTATCAGCATAAAGGAGACCCATATTGTGGAGGATGATACATTGCAACTGTATCTTTTGCTGACGTTGCTGGTCTGGTTGCTGCCGACTCAGTAGCATAGCCTTCTCGAAGTGAATATGTGCCTGCTCACGTTCACCATGCATACGGCATAACTCACCTTGATTAGTGAGTGTCACCGCCTCACCGTAGGTATCGTTGGTTTCGTGCTGAATACGTAGTGCCTGCTCAAAATAGGCTTGATTTTGTTGCCTGTCCCCTATTCGCCCATACAGCATCGCAAGGTGACTCGAAAGCAATCCTTCATCACGTCGCGTAACCACGCCAAGGGGAGGTAAGAGCATCGCATATAACGCTATCAATGTGCGTAATGCTCCCCAACGTACAAGGCTTTCGTGCAGACCTTCTTTGAAAAGCAGATCGCATGCCTGTTGCCACCGTTGCCCCAGACAAAGATGGCGAATAAGCTCTAGTAATGGCTCAATGTCCTGCATCCGTGTGCGTTGCGTTTGTGACGGAACCTGTTCCTGTGCAAGCATTGAGTAGTAGTTGGCTACTGCAATGTGTCCTGCCGCGAGTGCGGACTGTTGCACATTCAACTGTGTACTTCTTCCTTGCGTCTCATAGTTACTCTCTTGTTGCTCTCGCCCCTCAAGATAGTGCTCTTGCATACAGTGATGGAGTATCGGATGCAAGGCAAAGAAAACATCAAGCGTACTGTCTTGTATCGTTTGTACCAGCGTCAGTCGCACGAGTGCTTGAAGTTCTTGCCCAACCTGTGCATAGAATTGACTTGAAGCAACAATAGAGTCATTGTCTTCTCTTATAGTCATCGCTATAGCCTGTAGTGGCATGGGTTCGCTGAAAAGACTTAAGCAGCGTAACACTTGTTTCTGTGTCGTAGGAAGATACTGATAGAGCAAGGCAAAGATGTTAGAAGCGACCGCGCCGTTCCACAAAGGTTGATGTTCTGGCGCAAGCAAAAGATAGCCGGGCGCAATGCCACGTAGCTCTACAAGTGAGCAAAAGAGGATGAGCGCGAGTACATGACCTCCACAACGTTGCCATACCAGCGACAATTCTTCTGACGTTCCCCTTATGCCACGTCGTTGTAGTAGTGCGACGCCTTCGGGAATGCTTATACGCGAGACCAGATAGACACGTATACGTATTTGCTCCATCATATGTTGCTCGTCGAAAGGAGCTGTAGAGCTTGTGAGCAAGAAACGACTGGAACCGAGGTCTGTTTGTAGCAAGCTTAGAAACAGTTGTACTTCCCGTAGTGCTACCCCACCTGAGAGGAGCGACTCGAACTGATCGAGTACCAGTAAAGCATTCTCTTGCGAACGCTGTAACGCACGTTGTACCAACTGAATTTGTTGCTCAAGTGATAGCAAAAAGAAATCTGTTATCTGTACCTCAACGCCCTGTAAGATGGCGGCAAGTATATCTGAGAGCGTTGTATAGCTGTTTGCTGTGACCCATACAAGATAGTGTGGAGCAGCCATATTCGCCTGTTGTGCCAGCAGTAAACGGTGATAAATCAGTGCGGCTAAGGTCGATTTGCCCACCCCTGAATCGCCTACCAGTAAGACTGCACTTGTTTGTACATCGGTCAGCATACGTTGTATGACATCTATGTCATCAGCTCTTTGCATAATCACATCGGGGTCGAGCAACGGCGCCGTTGTCTGTACTCCGAAGGCAAAGGATTGCATGAACTTGCTCCCTACTCTTTCGTCCACTTGTACATAAAAGCAAGTATAGCATACAGTTGAGGATATCTGGATGAGGAGGTAGCCCTTTTGGGTTACATGTATAAAATATTGTAGATGCCTAATCATTGGTGCATCCGCTACGTGACGTGGCAACAGTAGGGACCGATGTATCGCGTCCTCAGCACGAGCGAAGCAATGTGTGTGTCCCTTTGTTTCTTCGTGGATGCACCAATAATGCTGTTTAACAAATGAATGGGGATATGTCGTCTGTAGGGACCGATGTATCACGTCCTTT
>CAXTWV010000232.1:0-8206 GCA_964248005.1 uncultured Ktedonobacteraceae bacterium
TTGATCGTGAGTCGTGCCAAACAGGTGCATATGTCGCCTCGCTGCCATTGCATACAGAGGATTAGCCCCATAATTGCCATAGGCCGAGGATAATCCGGCCATGCCCGTTACAGGCCGGCTGTCCGCCCCTGCATATGAGGAGCCTGCTCCTCGTTTTGGTGTGAGCGGTGCGTCAGCATAGACGAGCACGACGACGTTCGCTAGACCTTCCTGGATAGCCATTGCCGCATACTGAATCATGGTGCCTGCCGTCGAGCCATAGGCATTCATGACATTGAGCAATGATAAATCCTCGAAGCCGAGCGTCATTTGCAACATCGGACTCATCTCTGGTGATAAGTTCGCGTTAATGAGCAAACCATCGACATTCTCTTTTTGAAGACCTGCGTCAGCGAGTGCTAATTGAATCGCTTCAGCAGCAAAATCAGAAGCACTACGCCCGTAGATTTTGCCCATAGCAGTCACTCCTAAACCTACGATGGCCGTCTTGCCTTGAATACTCATGCTTTCCCCTTTCTTGACTAGCGGCCTTTCCACTGCGGTTTGCGCTTCTCGGCGAATGCCTTAGGACCTTCAACAAAGTCCTCCGATGCGAGTAGTCGCTTCAGACGCGGTTGATCTTGTCGCATCGCCTCCTCGACGGGCAGACTTAGCCCTGCTAGAGCAGACTCTTTTGTCAGCCGCACACTCAAAGGAGAGCATTCGAGAATCTCATTAGCCCAACGCTCGGCTGTTGCCATAAGTTCTGTGCCTGCGACAACTTCGTTCACCAAGCCAAGACGATAAGCTTCCTGTGCGTTTATCTGCTTGCCCGTCAGTAACATACCCATTGCTTGCTTGAGTGGAATTTGCTGGGGCAACCGATGCACTCCACCCGCTCCGGCAATCAGACCCACCCGTGGTTCGGGCAGACCAAAGCGTGCCTGTTCTGCTGCAATGATCAGATCACACGCTAGCGCGATTTCAAAGCCGCCTCCAACAGCTACACCATTGACGGCTGCAATGATGGGCTTGTCACATCGTAATCCGACGACACCACCAAAGTAGAGAGGTCTGTCCGATTGTGTTTGCGCAGCTAGGCTTTCGCCTCTCGCGGTTGCAGCCGCTGTTGCCTTCAAGTCGTTCCCGGCAGAAAATGCTCGTGTTCCTGCTCCTGTCAAAATAGCGATCCAAGCGTTCTCATCCTCGGTGAAGTCGGTGAATATCTCGCTTAATTCCCTGTTTGCTTCTGCATGAAGGGCATTCATGACTTCGGGACGGTTGATCGTCACGTAAGCGAGATGCTCCTTTTTTTCGTAGATCGCATACTGATAAGCCATGATGCTTTCCTTCTTTTTTCAGTTCTTGCTCTGCTTATACACGTTCTTTCGCGGGCGTGAATTTCGGGAGAGAAACCTCGTCGGTCATGTCGTCAAAGGTCACTTCAAGGGGCATCCCAATCTGAAGACTCTCATTTGAGCAGCCTACAACATTACTCGTGATACGAAGCCCTTCCTCAAGATCGACCTGCACGATGTTGTATGGGACCTCATTAGCAAATCCAGGATGGTAGACCTGGTGCATCAAGACGAAGGAATACAGAGTTGCTTTCCCGCTTGCCTGTTTCCAGATGACGGTTGGGTTCAAGCAATTATCGCAGCGTGACTTTACCGGCCATATCACGGCTCCGCAGGTCGTGCATTGCTGAATCATCAGTCGGTGCTCTCTCGCACCGTCAAAAAATGGCTGTGATGCCTCGTCGGGGATCGGAACGGGCTTCTGATGAGGTGCTTGTGTCATAGACTCTTGCCTTTCTGTTCATTGTTACGAAGGCTATTTTTCATTCATCATAAGGAATGTTATCACACGCTTGTAGAGCTATCCATCTCTTTAGTATCGGAAGTGATGCTTACGCCAGCTATCGTTGCCATGTAATCACCGCATCCAATGCCTCGATCTGTGAGCCATCCACACGCAGAGGATTGATTTCCAGTGACTCCAAGTCCGCTTTCAAGGCTTGAGCAAGCTCCGCTGTGTGGTAGATCACCTCCACTAATGCTTCCAGATCGGCAGGTTTGGAGCCGCGTACACCTTGTAAAAGCTTCGCTCCTTGTAGTTCAGCAAGCATGGCTCGCACATCCTCACGTGTGACGGGCAACACTCGTAGGCTGGTATCTTTGAGCACTTCGACCCAGATGCCACCCATGCCCACAGCAAGCACCTGTCCCCAAGTGGCATCACGCGTCACTCCCACAAGTAGTTCGATACCACCAGAGCGCATGGGACTCACCAACGTTCCCTCGATATGCGCATCGGGCATGGCTGCTTTCGCGCTCTCCATCACCCGTGTAAAAGCCTCGCCGACCGCCTCTTCGTTCTGTAAGCCCAGCTTCACTCCGCCAATATCACTCTTATGCACGATATCAGGCGAGGCGATTTTGAGCGCGACAGGGAAACGCATCGTTCGCGCTGCCACAACCGCTTGCTCTGCACTTGTCACAAGCGTCGCTGGAATGACAGGGATACCTTGTTGCTCCAAAAAGGCTCTAGCTTGATATTCTGACCAACTCCCACGAGCAGCAGCATCGAGGGACATCGGGCGAACTTCTTCCGCAATTGCCTCACTTCCGCGTGCCTTCATTGTATGATAGTGCTTCGTCCAGTCCATGAGTTTGCCCAGTGCAGGAATCAGAAGGCGCATACCACCGGAGAGAAACGGAACTCCTGTGCGTTCAAGGAAGGCGCGACCCGACTCTCGCACATCATTACTGGCTATAGGAGCCATGAAAGCAGGGATAGAGGAGTGATTCAGGGCTTGACCGATACCCTCAAGAATATTCATCAAGAAACGAGACTGAGGTGTTTCATCTGTTGGAGGGTCCATCAGACATAGCACGGCGTCGAGATCTGACTCACGCGTCACGATACTGAGCAAATTGCCCATCAACTCTTGATTGTTCATTGCCGCCCCAGTTACATCAAGAGGGTTATTGGCTGGGCCAAGCACGGGTAGTAAGGAGCGCAAGTCGTTCTTGGTCTGTTCTGTAAAGATGGGTAGCGTGATGCCTGCGTCTTCCGCGAGATCAGCCGCAAGGTCACAGACTCCGCCAGAAATAGACACAATTCCCAGTCTGCGACCAGGAAACTGCCCAACTCTAGCGAAAGTGTTGGCTGTGAGAATCAGTTCCTCAATGGAGTTAACGCGGACGCAACCTAACTGGCGCAAGAGTGCGCCGATGACGTTATCATCGCCGGTTAAAGCACCCGTATGAGTCAACGCCACTCTTGCCGTCACTTCGCTGCGACCAGCTTTTAGTACAATGATGGGCTTGCCACGTTCAAACGCCTGTCGTGCAATCTGTACAAAGCGGTCCGGCTCACGGATGGTCTCCATAAAGAGGGCAATGACCTTTGTTGCCTCGTCTTCCACCGCATATTGTAGGGCATCGGTCACGGAAACGGTTGCTTCGTTACCCGTACTGATGAGCATACTGAGACCAACATTCTGTGTGTGAGCATAGTTGAGCATCATCCCACCCAAAGCACCGCTTTGACTAATGAGTGCAACAGGGCCGACAAGAATGGGACGCTCAGGGAGGCTTCCCATTGCCTCAGTCCTACGGGCAATATTGATATACCCCATGCAGTTAGGTCCGATGATAGCGAGATTGTGCTCAGCAGCTAACCGAGTGATCTCTTCTTGTAGTACACGTCCATGCTCGTCCTGCTCGGCAAAGCCTCCGGTCAGGACGACTGCGTTGGAAATCCCAGCGGCAATCATGTCTTGGATGACGGGCAACACTGCCTCGGTTCCAACCATGATGTAACACAGATCGACTGGCTCTTTGATATCGGCAAGGTGAGCGACCGTGGGTTGACCATGCACAGTTGGATTGCGCGGGTTGATGTAGTAGACCTTCCCATCAAAGCCTCCCTGTGTCAGGCCAACATGAATCATCAAGGACCAAGTTGATTTGTCGGAAGCACCCACTAATGCAATGCTACGCGGCTCAAACAAGGTGCGTAGTTGCTCTGTGGAAAAAACAATGCCACGAGCCATAACAGAACCTCCTCTGGCGTAAGAATTTCGTTCCCCGAACTGGAAGAGATCATCTCTCCCTTGTGCTAATGTTGCCCACTCGCCAACTGACCCATCTGTTTGAGGACAGCATCACATTCCTCACTTATCATCCGCAATACCTCCGCTGTGGGACGAATCTCCTTGAACATACCGACTGACTGTCCCACAAAGTAGTTAATCAACTCCTTGCCACCTTCTCCTCCCCGTCGGGCATCTTGCTGAATACTATTTTGCGCATCCATTGTCAATAAGCTATGCAACGGCATCGGCAGAGGATTGGGATTGGCAGGGTCTTCCCAGGCATCAGTCCAGGCTGAACGCAACTGTCGTGCGGGTTTGCCCGTGGAAGCACGTGAGCGCAGGGTATCACTGGACGTTGCATGTAGGAACTTCTCTTTCACCACGGGATGCGTCTCGGCCTCCTCGGTCATGAGCCAGACCGAACCAGTCCACACCCCTTGCGCACCTAGCGCAAGTGCGGCAGCCATTTGTCGTCCGCTGGCAATTCCGCCTGCCGCGACGACGGGTATGGGGCCTACAGCATCCACTACCTGTGGCGTCAGCACCATCGTGGCGATTTCGCCCGTGTGACCTCCCGCCTCAAAGCCTTGAGCGATGATGAGGTCAACACCCGCTTCCTTTTGATGCACAGCATGTTTCACTGCACCAACCAGAGCACCTACACGCACCCCTTGTTGATGAGCACGCTCGATGATATAAGCCGGAGGGACACCTAATGCGTTAACAATCAACTTCACAGGATATGCAAGGGCGATATCGACCAGTTGTTTGCCTCGCTTCTCAGAAATACCCGTTCCTGCTCTGGAAGCGAGGGTAGGAGGTGTGGGTTGTTTGGGAACATGATAGTCTTCTAAAAGGTGGTCGAGGAAATCGCGGTGTCCCTGCGGAATACGACTCTGGAGTGCTTCGAGTGAAAGTCCACCTTCCTCACGCCCGACGTACTGCTCTGGAATGATCAGGTCAATGCCGAAGGATTTGCCGGAACACTCCTTGGTAAGCATTTGTAACGCGGAATCAAGTTGCTGTGGCTCCATAGCAGCGGCTCCCAGGACGCCAAAACCACCTGCGTTGCTGACAGCGGCGATTACTGCTGGACTATGACTGAAGGCAAAAATAGGGACATCAATCTCATAGATGTCGCATAACTGGGTATGCATCATACTTCTCCTCGTGTAGCAGACTAATGACTATTCAGAAAGGTATAATACGGACGTTTTGTGTCCATATCGTAACTCAAGAATAATTCGTTTGTCAAGGATATTGAAGGACAGCCATGCTGTCCTATGTTACAATAGGACACATGGAAGAACAAAAAAGTAGCGGGGCGGGACGACCACGAGATCCTGATCTTGAACAACGCGTCCATGATGCGGTGATTGAGATTTATTGTGAGGTAGGGTGGTCTGCTCTGACGTTTGATGCGGTCTCGCGGCGGGCTGGGGTCGGCAAATCAGCACTCTATCTGCGTTGGTCAACGAAAGAACGCTTGCTTTTGGACGCGTTGGCGGCCCGAAAAGCATCCTTCACCTTGAACGATACGGGATCGGTGCGTGAAGACCTACTCCATTTTGCTTGGCAAATGGTCGAGTTTTATCTAGGGCAGAATGGTCTCGTAACCTTGCGTGTTTCACTTGAAGCCATTACTCGACCGGAACTGCTTGCATCTATTCAAGAGCAAGGATCGACGAGTATTCTTGCCGCACGTGCGATTGTCCATCGAGGGATCGCACGTGGTGAACTTCCCGCAGGAACATCAGCGGCACTAGTGACCGACATCATTGCCGGAGCGGTGCTCAATCATATCCTCGCTACTCCACTAAGTCTACGCGAACAGATGGTGAAGCAACTGGATCGCTACGTCGAAGATCTCGTCGATCTCGTGCTTGCTGGTGTGCAATACCATTAGCATTCCTCCGACCCACTTGGTAGTAATCAAACAAACCTTGCAAAATAGAGTATTAAGAAATCTTGACATTCTATAGAATAGTGATTATAGTTTTTCTCATATCCACTGTTGTTGCTCCTATTGCGCATTTCGCTACAGTTGTTGCGTAGTTTCGTTCAAAGTTGACTACCCCTTTTCCTATCCATTCACACGTGGCCGACGAAGCCACAAAAAGGAGGACAATGCAATGTCCAATGAACACTCACGTTCAAGTGAAGTTAACGGAACCTCGGTCAAGCACTTCGATGCAGTCGTTATCGGGGCTGGATTTTCAGGGTTGTATATGCTCTACCGACTGCGCGAACTTGGACTTTCGGCACGGGTCTATGAAGCTGCTGAAGGCGTCGGTGGTACCTGGTACTGGAACCGCTATCCAGGTGCTCGTTGTGATAGTCCAAGTGTTCACTACTCCTATTCCTTCTCCCCCGAACTTGAACAAGAATGGGAGTGGACAGAAAAGTTTCCACGTCAACCAGAGATTCTTCACTACCTCAATCACGTCGCGGACCGCTTCGATCTGCGCCGTGATATCCAGTTGAACACGCGTGTGATATCCGCAGCCTACGACGAGATCACCAATCATTGGAGAGTCAAGACGGACCAGGGGGATGAGGTATCAGCGAGGTACTTCATTACGGCGGTCGGATGCCTTTCCACACCGAATCTCCCACGGTTTCAAGGTCTTGATTCCTTTACGGGTCAGATTTATCATACTGGTCAATGGCCTCATGAAGGGGTGGACTTCACGGGCAAAAGAGTTGGCGTGATCGGGACTGGCTCGACAGGCATTCAGGTTATCCCGCAGGTTGCCAAGCAAGCGGCTTCCGTAACTGTTTTCCAGCGCACGCCAAATTATAGCCTTCCAGCACGCAATCGTCCCCTTACCGCAGAGGAAGAGGCAACCATCAAGGCGAATTATCGCACGCTGCGCCAAACAGACCGCGAATCTCCGGCCGGCCTCACGCTCAAATACAATCCGCAATCAGCACTTGAAGTCACACCGGAAGAACGTCAGAAAACATTCGAGGAGAGATGGGAGGTAGGGGGTCTTCAAGTACTAGCAGCATTCTCAGACATTGCTATCAATTTGGAGTCCAACACCTATATGGCGGATTTTGTCCGTGCCAAGATTGGTGAGACTGTACAGAACCCTGAGGTCGCCAAGTTGCTGATGCCGCATGACCACCCCATCGGGAGTAAGCGCATCTGCATCGACACAGGATATTACGAGACGTATAACCGCGAGAATGTTTCTCTAGTGGACGTGCGCACATCGCCCATCGAGGAGATAACGCCTGAGGGTCTGCGGACTCATGATGCCGAGTATGAACTGGATGCAATTGTGTTTGCGACTGGCTTTGATGCTATGACCGGGGCACTCTTCAAAATGGATATTCGTGGCAAACATGGTCAGGCTCTCAAGGAGAAATGGGCGGTTGGTCCGCGCACCTACTTAGGTGTGATGACAGCAGGGTTCCCAAATCTTTTCATCATCACGGGTCCTGGTAGCCCTTCTGTGTTGAGCAATATGCCCGTCTCCATCGAACAGCATGTCGAATGGATTAATGATTGTCTTCGCTATATGATTGAGCATCGTTTTACGCATATTGAACCCCATGTTGAAGCTGAGGATGCATGGGTGGCTCACGTCAACGAGGTGGCGAACTTAACCCTCTTCCCACGAGCGAACTCCTGGTATCTTGGAGCTAATATTCCTGGCAAGCCTCGCATCTTCATGCCCTACGTTGGGGGAGTGGGAAACTATCGGGTGAAGTGCGAGGAGATCGCTGAGGCGGGCTACGAGGGATTTGCGCTCGGAGCAGAAAAGAGCAATGAGAATCTCGTTCTCGGAGTCTAGCAGTCCCGTGAGCGCAGGAGTACCAGACTTCCCTGATATTGTCGTTAGTGAGCGACATATCCCTGGCCTACAAGGGGTACCTGATGTGCGAGTACTCGTGTATCTTCCCAAAAACGTCTCAATACCTGCGCCTGCACTTCTCTGGATTCATGGTGGAGGGTTTGTTCTCAGCATTCACAGATCGTATAGGATATAAGCCTCACAATACTGAGGTTTATATCCTATGCGATTGGCGTTTTAAGTTGACCGAGGCCCTCGATTTCTACCACCATCGTATCTCCTGAGTGCAGATATTCTGGTGGATGTTTTCCATGTCCAACTC
>CAXTWV010000233.1:0-8201 GCA_964248005.1 uncultured Ktedonobacteraceae bacterium
TGGGTGCTATGGGAACTGCCCTGGCAACCAAAAACCGGCACATACACCGTTATTGTGCGTGCAATTGATATGCAGGGCAACGTGCAAGACCCCAACATCGCGCCTCCGCTTCCCGATGGCTCGACAGGGTATCACAGTATCCAGGTGACGGTACAATAATTGATGGACGTTGACAACCGAGAACGGCAATAACGGTGGGCGCGATGCATCGCGCCCACCGTTATTGCCGTTCTCGGTTGTCAACGTCCATCAATTATTGTACCGTCACCTGGATACTGTGATACCCTGTCGAGCCATCGGGAAGCGGAGGCGCGATGTTGGGGTCTTGCACGTTGCCCTGCATATCAATTGCACGCACAATAACGGTGTATGTGCCGGTTTTTGGTTGCCAGGGCAGTTCCCATAGCACCCATGTCAGAGCCGAGAGCGGACGTTTGAGGGTGGCCTTGTTCCACGTCTGACCCATATCGAAACTGACATCAACCTCACTGATGCCCTTGTTGCCGGAGAAGGCAACACCCGCTACATACGTTGGCTTATCAGCCTTAATGGTGGAACCTGTGAGTGGCACATCAATACGCGAGGTCATCTGTAGTGGCGCGGGATCGCTCCACCCACGTTGTTGCCAATAGCCTTGAAAATCCGTGTTGACAACCTCGATACGCGTGATCCATTTGACGTGCTTCATTCCATAGATGCCGGGGACCAACAAGCGCAGTGGAAAGCCATGCCCTTGTGGTAATGTTGCACCATTCATGCGGAACGCCAGCAGAGTTGTCGGCTCTAAGGCTTTTGAGAGATGGATACTATCGCTATAATCATCTGTAGCATACAGCACAACCTTTGTCGCTCCGGGCTGAATCGCACCACCACGTGCGAGCAAGTTCGCGAGTGGAATACCCTCCCAGAGTGCGCTACTCATATATTGCCCGCCAACCTCGTTGCTAATACACATCATCGACTCGTACTGCTGTTTTGATGGTAATGCAGTCAGTTCGTTATAGCTCAACGAGAAGGGTTGCGCGATCTCACCGGATACAGAGAGATGCCATGTATCACCGTTGACCGTGGGATCGGAAAA
This sequence comes from uncultured Ktedonobacteraceae bacterium, assembly GCA_964248005.1. GTDB lineage: Bacteria > Chloroflexota > Ktedonobacteria > Ktedonobacterales > Ktedonobacteraceae > JBBQVS01. The sequence continues at coordinate 1,082 of CAXTWV010000233.1, forward strand.
GAGATTTTTCGAGACAATATAGTACTGGTCATTGGGGGTGATCTCTTTCGAGAGTAGAGGTATTTGTTTTACGTCACCATAATTCGGCGTTGGCACAGGCGTAATCTTCTTTTTATAGCCTTGAAGCAAGCTTGGAGCGTTTGCGGTACTCGTTGCGCCACTGCCACTTGTGAAGTCCTGCGCCCCTGTGATAAAACGCCATGCCAGGACACCCAACGCCCCTAATCCAACAAGTTGTATGCCACGTATCACTAGTTCACGTCGTGCCTCGCTCTTTGCTTGCACGTCTAGTGGTGCGTTCAACAGACGAATCTGTCGCTCGACAAGCTGGTTTTGCAAGAGCACAAACGAACCAGCAAATATAATGCCTACCGCCGCGAGACTTATAATGCTGTTAAGAGCACCAATAACAAGATGCGCTCCAAAGAAACCAGCACCCGTTATTGGCAAGAGCACCAGACTTGTGAGAAGCAAGAGCACAAGTATGAGGATTACTCCCGCACTCCAGTGAAGCAATTCCTGCCCCGTTTTTTCCGCCCTGAGCCGTCCTATGAGAAGTGTGCAGAGACCGCCGCTTGCTGCGAAGACGAGGACTTGCCCGACCAGAATGCAATAAAAAAAGTAGAACTTGGCATCCCCGCCGATAAGTTCGTGCAGCGTATTGAACAGTGTAGGCGGCATCAACTGGGTCAGAGCCGAACCAAAGACCTGCGGTAAAGAAATACCGTTAAAGGTAAGGCTCAGCAGCAACATAAGGACCGTCGCAATAATACCAGCTCCCAGACCAGCCACAAAGCCAATCCAAAAGCGTTGCCGCTCCGTAAAAAGTATTTTTCCCATATTTTTATCTCATCGTCAATTATTAGCACTATGTCTATCATAACAGACACGAACAGAGGAGAGAATTTTAACAACCAGCTTTTGGTATCGACATGAAACACTTGTAGGGGTCTAATTCTATTACACCCTTGTGGCAATACACAATGTTGAAGGACATATGAAACATTTCATCAATCCCGTGAACATGGTCAATTGCCACGAGGGTGTAATGGAATTAGACCCCTACATTTACACCATTGACAATTCACGTATCTTCGAGTACTATATCATCAACAGATATATCTGTAAAAGATATATCCGCAAAGGAGGTATGATGAAACACACCGAACAGGACCCGGAGGCTCTCCTACCGCTTACGCCAGCCGTCTTTTCCATTTTGCTGGCATTAGCCGACGGTGAACGGCATGGTTATGGCATTATGCAAGAGGTGGCATTGCGCACCGATGGCAAGCAGCGTATGGGGCCTGGCACACTCTATGGGTCGATCAAACGCATGTTGAACGATGGCTTGATTGCTGAGTCGGGAGAACGACCCGATCCCACATTGGACGACGAACGCCGCCGCTATTATCGTTTAACCAGTTTCGGGCAACGGGTCGCACAGGCTGAGGCACAACGCTTGGAGCAATTGCTTCGTGTAGCACATCTCAAAAACCTCTTGCCTGGACTGGACTCGACGGGAGGTGTTGCATGAAGACATATCCATCTTCTCAACGCCCTATGAGTCGCGCTGAAATGCTCTATCGCTTCCTGCTGTTACTCTATCCAGCTTCATTTAGGCGGGTCTATGAACGCGAAATGGTACAAACCTTTCATGATTATTATCGAGACACGCGACAACACGAAGGCATTGCAGGTCTAACATCTCTGTGGAGCCTTGTGCTTCGTGACCTTGTTGTAACCGCTTGTTCAGAACACATCCGAGCAGGTATCAGTTTCTTGAAGCACCTACTTGGGCTACAGACAAAGGAGTATGCACTCATGAGCTTACTAACACTCGATGTCGGAACCCGTACCGATATTGGTCTCACTCGCGCTGTGAATGAGGATAATGTAACCTCCGTAATACCACAAGACCAGCAGACGATGACGCAAAAGGGTGCGCTGTTTGTGGTTGCCGATGGTATGGGTGGTCTGGCGCAAGGTGATGTCGCGAGTGAGCTAGCGATTACGACGATACGTGATGTTTACTACCAAGACACAAACGACGATATTGCAGCCTCGTTACACAAAGCTGTCGAGCGAGCAAACCTCGTAATTTTTGAGCGTAATGGCTTCCAACCCGAATTGACCAAGGAAATAAAGCCCGTTCAAGGCATGGGAACAACCTGTGTTGCTGCCGTACTCAAGGACAGCACCGTCTACGTTGCCAATGCAGGTGATAGCCTCGCGTATATCGTTCATGCTGGAAGTATTCGACAAATTGCTGAGAATCATTCATGGGTTGCCGAGCAAGTTCGTACAGGGAAGATGACGCAAGCTGAAGCTGATGCGGAGGGCAAGAGCAACGTGATTACACGCTGCTTGGGCGTGGAAAATACCGTGAATGTCTATGTCGGTACAGAACAGGTACAAGACAAAGATATTCTGGTGTTATGTACCGACGGCCTCCACAATCAGGTAAGTGAGGAAGAAATACGCACTATCGTCGAGCACTATGGACCTGAAGAAAGTGCGCAACGCTTGATTGCACGCGCCAACGAAAACGGCGGCCCCGACAATATCACCGCCGTCGTGGTACGCGTCTCGATGTCGTAGTCAGGTGTCTAAATTCGTTAGGAGTCTGTCTATCATCATGTGGGTAAATCCATACACATCAATGCGATAAATGACGAGAACATAGTGCATGTCATTATCACTCCATTTGGCATAACGGACATATTCGATGAGTTGGAATAATGTAGGAAACCAAACACAGCATAGCTTACATGGTTTCCTACACGAAATACCTGGGTATTCTCTGTATACTACTCGTTTTGCTTTTCGAGGTACTCGTATATCAACTGTGAGTTATGGCGGTTATGTTCATACTCTAATCGCTGTATCTCTTCCGACTCTTGTATGTTTTGTAAGAGGTCTACATTCCACAAAGCCGGAGAAGGTACATCCATGTAGTTCCTTTCGTTGATAAAATCTACGACTCCTGCGGCTTGAGAAAATTCTCTTTTTAACTCTGTAGATAATCTGTCAAGTAGTTTTTGTGCTAATAATGCTGAGTGCTTTCCACGTAAGCAACGAGTATACCATTCAGCCAGTTTCTCTTGCGTTACAATATCTCGGACTCTACGCATCCAACTGGTCTGTTTTAGAACAGTCTCGATAGTTTCTTTCTCTACCACTGTACAAACAACAATAATATTATCACTTTCTACCTGATCTACAATATCCTTCGCGAGTTTGGGATTGAGTGACATGTGCTTTACTTGTATTACAGGCCCAAAGTTAGCCCACATATCTAATCCTCTATCGGCAGCATTCGTTATTCCTACACGATAGACGTGTGCAGGCATCGTATGCTCAAGCTTCCCTTTAGAAAGTCCCAATAGAATAGAGGATACGTCAGAAAACTCAAGTAGCATAGGTGCTTTATTTTCTGGTACGCTTACTGTCACTTGAGCGTTTAACTCTACAACAAGCGTTTCCATAAGGCTGTAGACAACAACCTCATATACTTTGTCTATGCTACGTCTAACGGCTTGACTTTGGAATGCTTGAAATAATGACGCAACATCAAACGTTTGCGGTTCCGCACTATTTACAATAGTGATGATACCTGCGACCGCTTCTTGAGTGGCTTGGAACTTCAAATAAATATACTTTTCAATAGCTCCATTGTTTTTCTTATTCTCTTGATCCAAAACAGCAAGTAGATCAGGGGTCATTGCATTAGCTTCCCATACATTGTCTTGATAGCGGGAACTAGAGGTTGAGCCTGCTTTTTGTTTTTGTAGAAACTTTGAACATACCTCGTCGCGCCATCGACGCGACTTTATTCTATAGGTTTCCAACAAACTTGTATCCAGATTTGGAGTGCCTAGCCTAGATTTGTATAATACCTCAGCTATCTGTATAGGCTTGTACCACTGAACCCTCGCAATATTGATGATGTGGTCTAAACGATTTTTAGCTTCCTCAACCGAAGGCATGTTTATAGTTCCTCTTGCAATCTGATTGCTTCCTGCACTCAGATTGCTGATAGCTCTTCATCTAGCAGTGTATGCTGTATCGCTCTGGGCATTGGCTGTTGCTTTTCAAGTACATCCAATACAGATCGTACAACAGCTTCGACGACGGGAACAGCGACAGAATTTCCTGTCAGTTTTCTCATAACACCATAATTACAGACAATTTTGTATGCATCGGGGAAACCTTGCAGCCTCAACATCTCTCGCTCTGTTAGCCTTCTCTCACCATCTACTAAGAGGTAGTTATAGGAAGCACCTGCTCTCAAGGCACACGAATAGGGATAGGCACTGATATGACCACCTTTATTTTCATGCCAGATAGTACGATGGTCCACAATTCTTTCGCGTTTAGCAAGACGGTTCGCTCTAATTTTTTCAGAGGCATAATAAAAGGTGTCAACGCCTTGCTCTAAGATATCATCAAGGGTTCGTACTGCTGTAGGGCGTCGAGGCCAAGTATGTACTACTGAGTCGAGAAAACCGACAATAAATACACGTTCTCGCTTTTGAGGAGTTCCAAAATCAAGAGCATTCAGCACTTTGAAATGTGAATTGGTATAGCCAAGTTCATAGAGTGTTTCAAGAATGTGTTTGAGTGTACGGCCTTCATCGTGTCCTACAAGCTGTTTCACATTCTCCAATACGAACGCTTTGGGCCGTTTTGCCTTGAGGATACGCGCAATTTCAAAAAACAGTGTGCCGCGTGTGTCTTCAAACCCTAAACGTGAACCGATAATGCTAAATGGTTGACATGGAAAGCCCGCAAATAGGAGATCATGGTCGGGAATAGCAGAAGCGTCAACTTCACAAATGTCTCCTACAGGTCTTTCGCCAAAGTTGGCTTCATATGTTGTCTGACAGTCAGGATCAATATCAGATGAGAAGGCACAAACAGGTTCAATTGCTTTTTCCTTGCAGACATTCTCAGTTGCTATACGGAAACCACCAATCCCACAAAATAAATCTATATATCTGAGCCTCTCCATACGTTCTCCAGCGTCTCTATTTTGAGAAGTATTGTAACACATAATAGTAGTCAGTCCACTTTGATTTTTTGGGGAAGGATAAAAATTGTGCAACAGGTTTTCCCTCAATCAGCATCCGGTTCTTGCGTAACAAGGGCTTGCTCTGGTGTCAGAGTATACCCTTGCGCCCATACTGCCGCGAACTTGGTGTCTCCCAACTGGATACGTGCAAGTTGCTTAACACGCTCATAGAAAACTTAGTATATAGGGTATCCTCCGGCTATCATCCTCCGGCTCGTTTTACCTTATAGCCCATTCCGGTCAGTTTTGCCTGCACCTTATCGCAATGGTCGCCCTGTATTTCGATAGTCCCATCCTTGACGGTTCCGCCAGAGCCACACAATTTTTTGAGTTGTTGCGCAAGTCCCGTCAATGCATCTTCGCTGGCAGGAATTCCCGTAATCACTGTTACCGTCTTGCCGCCGCGTTGCTTACGGTCACGCATAATACGCACAATGCCATCACTTTTCTTCGCTGGCTCTCCTGATGTTTGTCTCGTATCAGGGCGTATCCTTCCACCATCAGTCGAATAGACAGTGTTATCCGACATAGCGTATCCTCCTCTGCGCTCTATACTATGTACAAATTGTATCATACTCTAACTTTATCAATTCTCACCAAGACAAGTACTGTATCACACTATGTCATGGCACAAATTCGGTTGCCGCAACGTATACAATAGTGAGAATATAGGTTTAAGGATAGCCCACCATCATGATACAAGAACTTGAAGATACTACTCTCTCGCATTATCGCCTGCACTGTTTGCTAGCGCAGGGCGGTATGTCGATTGTCTATAAAGCGGAAGATATACATACAGGTCACACGGTCGCTATAAAGCTCGTTCGCCAAAGTAACCACGAGTATTATAGAAACTTCCAGCGTGAAGTGCAAACACTTGCAAGCCTGACACATGCCCATGTCCTGCCAGTGATCGAGTATGGGGAACAGGATTCGTGGTTCTATATGGTTATGCCCTATATCGCCTATGGCACATTGAAACAACACCTGACCCAGGGACCGCTTTCAACACACGAAGCAGGTAGAATATTGACACAACTTGCGGACGCGCTGTATAGCACACATGAACGCGGGATAGCTCATGGCGATATCAAAACCTCCAACATCCTCTTACATGATGGGGAACATGTCTATCTCGCTGATTTTGGTCTTGCCCAATCCATGCAGGAGACGCGCGATACCGCACACGACTACATGCCTCAGGGAACGCCCGAATACATGGCTCCCGAACTGACGACACGTGGAGCGACAGAGGCAAGTGATATTTATGCTCTCGGCGTCGTACTCTACCAAATGCTCACAGGACTTCTCCCATTTAGAAGTAGCACATCTATCGGTCTCTATTGGAAACATCTACGCGAACAACCAGTGGCACCATCCTTTTATAATCCTTTGCTCTCTCGTGCGACTGATAAAGTCGTCCTCCGTGCATTAGCGAAAAACCCTGCGGAACGCTTTCAAACAACACTCGAATTTGCCCATGCCTATCAAGCATCTCTACAAAAACGCTCTCTGCCTTCTTTGCCTACGTTCAAAATGCACATGGGCGTTCCCGCGGTTGCGGCAGTACTGTTTCTATGCGTTCTACCTTCTACGCTCGGCTTTTCCTTCTCATATCTCGCCAGCCATGCGCAAGTTTCAACACCTATTCATATGAGCAAATCTGTTGTGCATACGAGTACAGCATCACCTGTTCCACCACAGCATATACCGTCATCGACTACGACACCCCCACTTTTACAATCACCTCCTAGAGTATTAATGAGTCAACGTGTGGTCAAACCAGTCACACCACCTACATCAAATGATGAAGATAAGGACGATTCAACGAAGCCCAAGCATACATCTAAAGACAGCTTTAGTGCTCTCGCAGTATAAAAGCGTTGACATATGTACTCATCAGCCCTATACTTGCATCTATCAAGCTATGTTTATACGTGTTATACGTGAATCACTATTTACATAATAATTACTTATGCTGAGGAACACAAACGCACATGCCCGGATTAGAGGGAACATCTTTAGGGCGCTATCAACTCCTGGGACGGT
>CAXTWV010000234.1:0-8195 GCA_964248005.1 uncultured Ktedonobacteraceae bacterium
CAAGCCGCGCAACAAATCCTGACCGTCAACCTGATTGTTGGTCTCGATGGTGTCAAGAAGATGGGCAAGTCACTCGACAACTATATTGCCATGACCGCTCCCGCCAACGATATGTTCGGTAAGCTGATGTCGCTTCCAGACCAAACTATGCGTACCTACTTTGAGGCACTTACGGACGTGTCAGACGCGGAAATTGACGAGTTCGAGCGCAGGATGGCGGAGGGATCGTTGAACCCAAGAGACGTGAAATTGCGTGTGGCACGCGAGATCGTCACCGAATTTCACGACGAAACTTCTGCACAAGAGGCACAGGAAGCCTTCATCCGTCAGTTCTCAGAACGTAAGTTGCCAACAGACATTCCAGACGTGCATCTCGCGGAACCTGTCGATATCGTGGCCTTTCTGAAAAACACAGGTTTGGTCACGAGCAACAATGAAGCGCGTACTCTCATTACACAAAAGGCGGTTGCTATCTATCTGAATGGTGAGAATGGCGACGAGCAACGTATTACCGAGCCGACGTTTATTGTGCCTGTGCAGGATGGTGCTATCATCAGAGCTGGCAAAAGAAAGTACGTGCGAATTAGAGCATAGCAACGTGCTGATAAAGAATGCGATACAATACAGGGTGCAACAAGCTTGCACCCTGTTTTTTATGCTTTCAATAGAATGATGCATCTGGTAAGTGATTAGGCAACGGTAGGGACCGATGTATCGCGTCCTTGGCACGAGCGAAGCAATGTGCGCGTCCCTTTTTAATATACTAGATGCACAAGAAGGAGTATCTTATATGCCACAGGCAACGATTGGTGTGATTGGTGGAAGTGGACTGTACCGTATGGAAGGGATGACCGATGTTGAGGAGGTCAGAGTGCAGACGCCATTCGGCGATCCCAGTGATGCCATCGCAATTGGGAAGGTCAATGGTGTGTCTATGGCCTTCCTGCCACGCCATGGGCGAGGCCATCGGATTAGCCCAACAGAAATTCCCGCTCGCGCGAACCTCTGGGCGTTGAAAAGTCTTGGTGTCGAATATGTTATTTCTGTCAGTGCTGTTGGCAGCCTCCGTGAGCACATTGCCCCTCGTGATCTGGTTATTCCCAATCAACTGTTTGACCGCACAAAAAGCCGTGTGAATACATTTTTCGAGGGGGGCCTTGTCGTTCACTGCACCTTTGCCGAGCCATTTTGTCCTATGCTTAGCAAGTTGCTCTACGACTCTGCAAGTGGTTTAGGCGATGTGAAGGTGCATGAAGGTGGAACCTATATCTGCATGGAGGGTCCGCTTTTCTCTACGAAAGCAGAGTCGAATGCTTATCGTCAGTGGGGTATGGATATTATCGGTATGACCGCGCTCCCGGAGGCAAAGCTGGCGCGTGAAGCTGAACTATGTTATGCCACTATTGCTTGTGCTACTGACTATGACTGCTGGCATGAGTCCGAGGAATCCGTGACCGTCGAGATGGTAATGAGTAATCTTGGTGCGAACATCGCGAATGCACAACGGATTCTGCAGAGTGTCGCGCATTCCATTCCATCCGACCGCTCTGGTGCGACGTGTGGCTGTGCAAGCGCGTTAGCCACGTCGATTATTACCAATCCAGCCGCAATTCCGGCAGAGGTAAAAGAAAAGTATCGTCTTCTCATTAACAAATATGTGAGTTGACAAACGCGCCAAAAGAGAGTAATATAGTCACGTCCTACAGAAGCAATACCCAAGTAGGACGGACCGATTTTCTTCCGGCCCTGTCGGTCGGCGTAATTGGGTCCTGCGCGGCAGATGTCTGTGAACCCCGCTAGGTCCGTGAGGAAGCAACGGTAAGTGGACCTCTCTGGGTGCCGCAGGGGTGCCTGATTACGCTGACCGCCAGGGCCGGGCGAAAGTCGGTTTTCTCTGTCTTGCATCTCCTAGATAGAGGAGATGCAGTTCCTCTTACTTCGGAATTTCTGATTGCGGCCCGTCACGAGGACACGCAGGCGGGAGTTTTATATCATGGCCTCACAATCGCTTTACCGCAAATGGCGCTCGCAGACCTTCTCTGATCTTGTCGGTCAGGAGTCTATCGTTGACACGCTCAAAAACGAAATTGCGAGCGGCAAACTTAGTCATGCCTATCTCTTTACAGGACCAAGAGGAACTGGTAAGACAAGTACTGCCCGTCTCCTTGCCAAGACACTGAATTGTACCAAACGCAAAAATGGTGAGCCGTGCAACGAGTGTGAGCAGTGCCGAGAGATTACCGCAGGTAATTCCTTTAATGTCATCGAGATTGACGCAGCCTCCAATCGTGGTATCGACAGCATTCGTGAACTGCGTGAAAAGGTCATGGTTCGTCCCACGCAAGGCAAGTACAAAATTTACATCCTCGACGAAGCTCATATGCTCACAACCGAAGCGTTTAATGCACTCCTCAAAACATTAGAAGAGCCACCTGAACATGCTATTTTCGTGATGGCGACGACCGATGTGCATAAGATGTTGCCGACCGTCCTTTCGCGCTGTCAACGCTTCGACTTCAAACGTATCACTACCCGTGAGATAGTAAAGCACCTCACCTTTGTGGCGGAACAAGAACAGGTCAACCTGGAACGTGGTGCCGCCGAACTGATTGCGCGAGCCGCCGCCGGAGGTATGCGTGATGCTCTTAGCCTGCTCGATCAAGCTATTGCCTACTCAGGGGAAGAGATTAGCCTGACAAAAGTGCAGACGATGCTTGGTGTGGCAGACCCACGCGCCATTCAGAAGTTTGTAACGCATATCGCGCATCTTGAGAGTGCGAACGGCCTTCATCTTATTCACGAACTTGCTGAAGCGGGAGCCGATCTACGTCAAATTAATTCTCAAGTCGCTGAATATATACGTGCCATGATGCTGAACAAAGCAGGGGCAAATATCGCGGAAATTCTTGACAGTACCGAGGATGAGGTACGCGAGATCACGCAGGCTGCACAACTATTTAGCCTGGAAGAGCTAACGAATCATGCACGTATCTTTGCTCAAAACGAGTTGATGCAGAAGAATCAGGGAACGCCACAACTTGGCCTGGAACTTGCACTCTTAACATGTATTGAGCAGCATCGTGTAGCGCAAACATCACCCACTCAGGGACCAACTATTGCGCAAGTGCCAGCACCTGTACGTGTTCAACAACCCTTGCCACCTCAAGAACCACGCACTGTATCACCAATGTCGGTAGTACGTCCAGAACCTGTAGGACCAAAAGAAGAAGAGATTGTACCTTCATCTACTGCCATTGTGAAACAACCAACACCTCCAGTGGTAAGTGCGGATACATCTGATGTCCTACCTGATTGGGACGACGTATCTTTCCCAGATGAAGATGAGGATGAGGAAGCCGTTGCACCGCCAGTGCGTCCGACGCTCTCTCTTGTGCCTCCACAGGAAAAGCAGTCAGTTGCTGCTGAATCGGTGGTTCATGAAGGCGAGGACGATGGCCCAATACTTACCGTCGCGGAAATTAAAGAGAAGTGGGAACTTATTAAACGACGCATCAAAACAAAAAAAGATGGCTCGATGATTGCCGCAATTCTCAACGACTACACACTTGTCAGTGTAGAGGGTACGCGTGAAATTCCTATAGTCGTGATGAAAGCCTCGGCAAAATTCCATTATGATACACTGCAGAAGGATGATCGTCGAAAAACTATTGAGTGGGGACTAAAGCTCGAACTTGGACAGGAGTGTCAAGTTCGATTGCTGCCACCAGGACAACTCCCTGGTACATCGGGTCTTCCTGTTCCATTGCCTCCTCCGCCGTCATCTCCCGATATGGGGGGACGCGCCGCCAATTCAGGCATACTTACACCTCCACAGCAGTCAGCATACCGTGAGCGCGTGGCTCCATCGGTTCCTACACCACAAAAAACGCCGAAAGAGCAGACTGGAACTCAGGAAACTACAAATGCTGCATCTGCACAAAAGGCTACTACTGCTCCCCCACTTGCCAGAATGCATATTGTGAGAGAGAATAGTACTAGTGATATCATGTCACCTGTAGATGACGCAACACATATGCATAGTGACGCGCCGAAAGAAGAGCCTCGTGAAACACGGATTGAGGTTCTTGAAAAGAAGGCAAAAACGGACCCCGTAGTGCAAGAAGTCATACGAATGTTTAAAGCAAACATGAAAGAAGTTCAACCAAAACAGCAGTAAAAGGAGTCTATTCTCATGAATATGCGTGAAATTCAAAAGATGCAACAAAAACTCGTCAAGATGCAAGAAGAGCTAGAGGCAACAAAATTTGTTGGTACGGCTGGTGGTGGTGCTGTCACCATTACGATGACTGGCAAATTTGAAATCACTGATGTGAAAATTGACCCCGAAGCATTTAGCGCGGATGAAATCGTCGAACTAGAAGCGATGGTGCGTGCCGCCGCGAAGGATGCCTTTGACAAGGCAAACGATGCACAACAAAGAATGGCAACCAACGTTACGGGTGGCGCAAGAATCCCAGGATTATTCTAACTCATGAGTGACATTGCACCACCAGTAGCAGCCCTGGTCGAAGAATTTTCAAAGCTTCCAGGCATCGGCGTAAAAACAGCGCAACGTCTGACGTTCTTTGTGTTGCGTAGCCCAACCGATCAAGCGCGTCGTTTGGCTGAAGCCATTATGCGCGTAAAAGAAAGCATCATCTATTGTTCGCGTTGCTTCAACATTACTGAAACCGATCCATGTGCGATTTGTAGCAATCCGACTCGCGATCAAGGTATTATCTGTGTGGTCGAGGAACCCCTTGATCTTATCGCGCTTGATAAGACAGGTGTTTATAAAGGTCTCTATCATGTGCTGCACGGCAGAATTTCGCCGATGGATGGCATCGGCGTGAAGGACCTGCGTATCAGCGAACTTGTGCGCCGTGTGGAGAGCAGCCCTGCGGTACGTGAAATCATTCTTGCCATGAACCCAGGTTCGCTTGGCGACATGACCGCTGGCTATGTCAAGGCTGAACTTGCGACACTTGGCAAGCCAGAGTTGCGCGTCACAGCCCTTGCACGCGGCCTCTCAAACAACAGCGACCTTGAATATGCCGACGAAGGTACTTTGAGCCGCGCTCTTGAGGGTCGTCGTGACATGCAGTAAGGGACCACAGGGCGCCCGCAAGGGGAATGCCCCTCCCATACACAGAGTCGCTTCCCACCATGTTTGGTTGTATGGGTGTTCCCCAGCCGCATTCGGGGAATGATGAAGGCAGCGGGCGCCCTGTGGTCCTTGACACATAAACTGCTTTATGGTACTATTGTTCTAATCTAGTGGGGCAGGAAAGAGAGCACCTGCCACCTATTTCCGACTTTTCACCCTTTGCAAAGAATAGATACGTAGAAAAGCACTATCGCGCGAAACGTGTTGGTATGTATGGGCAAACTATACGTCTATCCTATCTCCTTTGTCGCATACAATCATACACCTCACGCACATGTTAATGAAGAAACGCTGTCTCCCTACGGGAAAAGTGTATCGTAAAAGGAGGATACGGGGTATTTCTGAGTGTAACCTATAAGTTATCGCTCATATCCTGTAAAACGCATGGCACCAAGCAAAAAAGAAAAAGCTACAGTAGACCGTAACGGGACAGCCGCAGCCTCTCCCGCTATGACCGAGCGAGAAAAAGCTATCGACCTCGCGCTTGCGCAAATTGAACGTCGTTTTGGAAAAGGCGCAATTATGAAATTAGGCGAAGCGGCAAAAGTACATGTAGAAGCTATTCCAACAGGCTCTATCTCGCTGGACTTGGCTTTAGGTATTGGTGGTATTCCCAAAGGACGTATCACAGAAATTTATGGCCCTGAGTCATCTGGTAAAACCACACTTTGTCAGCATATTATCGCTAGTGTGCAACGTGCAGGTGGCTATGCAGCCTTTGTTGACGCGGAGCACACACTTGATCCTGTCTATGCTTCTAAGTGTGGTGTAGATGTCAACAACTTACTTATCTCGCAGCCAGATACTGGTGAGCAGGCACTGGAAATTGTGGACTCATTGGTACGTAGTAATGCTATCGACGTAATAGTTATCGACTCTGTTGCCGCTTTAACTCCACGCGCTGAAATTGAAGGCGAGATGGGTGACTCACACGTCGGCTTGCAAGCACGTTTGATGAGCCAAGCATTGCGTAAGTTGACAGGAGCCATCAGTACCTCACACACCTCTGTCATTTTCACAAACCAGTTGCGTGAAAAGATTGGCGTCATGTTTGGCAATCCTGAAACGACAGCTGGCGGTAAGGCCCTCAAGTTCTACGCCTCTGTCCGCTTAGACATTCGACGCACAGACTCAATCAAGCAAGGGCAGGATGTCGTAGGCAACCGCACGCGTGTTCGTGTGATTAAAAACAAGGTTGCTCCACCATTCAAGACCGCCGAGTTCGATATCATGTATAGCGAAGGTATTTCTCGCGAAGGTGGCTTGATTGATCTTGGTCTGGAAATGGGTCTCGTCAAAAAGAGCGGCGCATGGTTCACTATTGGCGATATTCGTCTCGGACAGGGACGTGAAAACGCCAAGGAATTCTTGCGCCAGAACACTGATGTTGCGGGAGCCATTGAAGAGCAAATTCGTGGCAATATCACCTCGTTCCAGACTGGTGAAGTCGAAGCAGTCGAGGAACCAGAAGAGGCAGACGCGGATACAGATATCCTTGATACCGAAGAGTAGTTTTTGTCTTGTAATAAGATGGGGTGTCGCAACATTGCGGCACCCCATCTTATTCTTCTTGCGTCCCTTGCTCTAATATCTGTGGTATCTTCTGCTCTAAATCTGACTGAGGCAGACGTACAAGCGGCCTCTCACTAGAAGAAAGTAATGGCTCTAGCTCTTCGCTCTCAATCGGCTGTGGCTCTAACGCAGTCGCTACCGGCTTGCGCTCACTCCACCATGTCGCGACTGAGGCAGGGTCAACAGTACCCAGTGTTCCTGTGGTTGCTTGTTTCATAAGCCAATCTAAAAGAGCTTCTTCGAGTGGGACTTCATGTTTTGCTTTGCGACTCATATTCCATTTGTGTTGCATAACGGCAAAGTATGCCTGCATGGGATCCTCTCCACGCGTCAAATTTTGGCGCAGTAACAAAATGGCTGGTAGGTGATACCGAGTATACCAGTTGTGGGCTGCCTCCTCCAAACTGACATCGCGCCCTTCGCGTGCGGACAGGATAGCTTGATGACCAAGTATCATATCGTAGAACCGATGCGCATAGACGCGTGGCACCGTGATGTGCAATAACTCGTAAATGCGCCGTTGATGCCAGCCAGGAAGTACCGTTGTCAACTGCTGCACTGTATGTCCTGTCGCGTTGAGGAGCGAGAAACTCCAACGATTCAATGTCCGCAAGAACTGTTGTACTTGTTGCCGTGTGGCATCTGTTGCAGAGGACGATGAGACCCGTGCATGTTCACGACGAAGCCATCGGTAGCGTTGCTCAAAATAGTGGAAGTCCGAGTCATCCAATACTTGTGTATCTTCTGGTAATCCCCGCAGTATGCGCAAATCTTCTGCTTGCCATGCAAGAGACTCTCCAAACATCGCTAAATCCTGCTCTCGTAAGCCGTCGCTGACTGGGCCTGAAAACAACTCAGATGTTTCAGCATCCGCCATAATTGCCAGGATACTACGCCCATCTATACGTAAAAGCACATTTGCCAGCGATGGGTCTCCCCAATAGACACCATGCTCGTGCAGTTCGATCATAAGCACCGCAACTGCTGACAAAAGACGCTGCTTTGTGCGTTTTGTGAATGGAAGGCGATATAACAGGATGTGTGGAATGACACGCGATGCGAGCCGTGTGACTGTATAGCCTCTATCCCCGCTAATATACTGTGTAATACCTCCGAGTTTAGGTACATCAAGTGCTACAGGTGGTGCGGGAACAATGACGACACCGATAGGGCTGAGTGCGGGAATACCCCGACGCTCGATCTCGTGAAAATTACGTATCTCGCGTTCCGCCATGCGCGGCGTTGTCTCTTTAATCGCGTATCGCACACCCTCGCGCTCGACAAAAACTACCGGATGACGCGAATCGCCACGGCGGATATTGAGTACTTCTAATCCCTGACGTACCCATTCTTCCATCGGAAGCTGCCATGGCAAGCCCTCTATGCGGCGGCGGTCATCCGCACCCATATGAAATTGTATCTCTGTATGCTGAGTAACTATGGCAAACACCTCAAC
>CAXTWV010000235.1:0-8187 GCA_964248005.1 uncultured Ktedonobacteraceae bacterium
TACAACGCATCGGGTTAGCTCAGGCATTACTGAACCAGCCCGATTTGATTATTCTCGATGAGCCTGTATCCGGTCTCGATCCCGTTGGGCAGCACGATATGCGTACCATTCTGCTGCGTCTCAAAGCCGAGGGCGTGAGTATCTTCCTCAACTCTCATCAATTAGCCGATGTAGAGGCCATTTGTGACCGTGTGGCGATTATTGACAAGGGTCATATTCTCAAGGTCGGACCACCACAATCGCTTTTTGATGAGCCATTAACATTCGATGTACATGTGAATGCGATTACGAACGAACTCCTGCACAAACTTGGCTCTGTCTCGCTTTCTGTACGCGAAAACCCAGACAAGCCATGCCATGTACTTGTCGAGGTGCAGAATGAGGAACAAGCCGCCGATATCGCAGACGTTGTATACACATGTGGTTTGCGCCTTTATACGCTGGCTCCGCGTCATCGTTCGCTGGAACACCTCTTCTTGCATACCATCGACATGTCAAGCTATGAGGGATGAGGAGATATTCTCTATGGGATTACTATTAATCACACGCTTTACATTTCAAGAAGCTATGCGGAAGCGCATTTTCCTCGCGGTCGTCTTGCTCAGTATTCTCATGTTGCTAGGCTTTGCTATTCTTTTCAACTTTATTATTGGTGTAAGTAATGGCCCTGCTGCTATTAGCCGCGAACTCTTTGTATTGGGGGAAGGCGGCTTTATGAGCGTCCCTGCTATCTGGCTCGTGTATTTGCTCAGCAGTTTGCTCGCCATTCTGCTCACCACCAATATGCTCTCTGGCGAAATTGATGCTGGCACCTTTACGATCATCGTCCCAAAGCCGATACGACGCTTTGAAATAGTCTTTGGCAAATGGCTTTGTTATGCTCTGCTTTTAACGATCTACACAGCATGTCTCTTTTTTGCTTTCCTGCTCATAATTTACTTTATAACGGGGTATTGGCCTTCAAACGCACTGAATGCGTTAGGTGTGCTCGAACTCGTCGTTTTTGTATTGATGGGTCTAACAACGGCTGGTAGTGCGATGGTACCAACGTTGGTCAACGGTGCCATCATTCTTGTCCTCTTCATTGCGGCACAAGTAACAAGTTTCGTGAACCTCATTGCGCCTTTTGTCGCACCTGATGCGAAGGGTAGCGTTCAGAACATCACAACCGTTATGAGTCTCCTGATGCCAACGGACGCACTCTGGCATGGGAGTTCGTTCTATCTCACTTCCGGTGTGCTTAGCCTCATAGAAACATCGAATATAAATACACCGTTTACCTCAAGTGAACCAATAGCAACAGCCTTGTTGATCTGGTCTGCGATATATGCGCTGGTGCTTCCAATATGCGGTGCATGGCGTTTTCAGCATCGTGATTTATAGAAACTGGTTATACCGTGTCAAGTCACCTCGTTAGCGGATATTTTGTGATATGCTATTTTGACAGAAGGGGGAATTACAATGGAGCTAAGAGACCGCTATCGGGGTAGTTTGCTTGGATTAGCCGTGGGTGATGCCGTAGGCACCACACTTGAGTTTAAACAACCTGGATCATTTGCACCTATTAATGATATGGTCGGAGGTGGCCCATTTCATCTCAACCCTGGAGAATGGACAGATGATACGTCAATGGCTCTCTGTCTGGCAGCAAGTTTGGTCGAGCAGAAAGGCTTTGATGTTCGTGATCAGATGGACCGCTATCTCCGTTGGCGTGATGAAGGCTATATGTCAAGCAATGGGACGTGCTTCGACATTGGTGGGACGGTTTCCTCAGCTTTAAGCCTCTTTGAAAAAACAGGAAATCCGTTCGCAGGCTCAACGCATCCGAGCACAGCAGGGAATGGGTCTATTATGCGCTTAGCTCCTGTTCCGCTATTGTACGCTTCACAACCTGGTGAAGCTCTCGAAAAATCTGCTGTAAGTTCGCGCACTACACATGGAGCAGGGACAACTGTTGATGCTTGTCGCTATTTAGGTGGTCTTATTGTAGGAGCAGTGCATGGGGTGAGTAAAGAGGATTTGCTCTCTCCTTTCTACAGTCCAATTCCTAACTACAGACAAGAGCAATTCCTCGGTCCAGAGCTTGCCGAGGTAGCTGCTGGCTCATTCAAGCAACGCAATCCACCAGATATACGTGGCACAGGCTACGTAGTCAAATCTTTGGAAGCAGCCTTATGGGCCTTTTACCATAGTACCTCGTTTCAGGAAGGCTGTTTATTGGCGGTTAATCTCGGTGACGACGCCGATACAACTGGTGCGGTCTATGGACAACTTGCTGGTACATTTTATGGAGAAGCGGGTATTCCCCTGCAATGGCGAACACGTCTGGCGCACTCTTCTCTTATCGAGTCCCTCGCAGATCGACTCTTCGAGCTATCTCATATGACTAATGCTGATGGTGAGATTGATACATTTAGTAATAAAGATGAGCACAAGAGAATAATTCCTTTGTGCTCATCTTTACGTCTATGCTAATAGAAACCTACTATTTGAGGCAGCGATCTAAGCCGCTCTCATCTCCAAAACAGTGACCATCTTTCGTAAGGATAACCACTCTTTTGATGGTGGGGAACTGTTTTAGAGTGGCATTGATTTCGGAGATGACAAGCGCATCTTCGCCAATACCAGCAGAACTTGTGGCACGGCAGAATTCGAGTGTCGCTGTTCCCTTTTCAGGAACACTCCCCTTCTTATCCAGTCTAATCTTAAAGTCCGGCCCTGTGCGGATTGGAGCAACTGCGCACGTTGATGGTCCCGAAAACAGATCATTGACCACTGCGAAGTAGCCTGCTTGATATTCTTGTGGGGTAGGACCAGCGATAAGCAGTTGAATGGCAAAGGTTGCCACGCTCGTCGTGGGTGAGATGCGATCCACGGGAAACGTAGCAGTCAGGTTGTGTGCAGACTCAGGATATTTTGAGAAGTACACTTTGATGGGATAGAATCTTGAAACTGCTGTCTTCCCTACATGTTGTGAAAGTGGTGCGGTACTTGATAGTGTTACCGTCGCACTATTCAAGCCGCACGCTGTAACGGTTAATGTAAGAAGTACAAATGCTACAATACTGAATAAACGATAGGGGGCTACATTCCATCCATACATGTGTTTTTGTGTGTTCATCATAAAAACTCTTCCTTGTGTTTTTCTGATCAATAAAAATCATACATTTACCATAGAGCCACACACCTCTGTACGTATAGACGGAGTAACAAGCAATATTTATTGCATGAATTTTGAGACATGTCTGTACATGATAAAGAAAGGAAGGTATGCTATAGTACTAAAGCTAGCTTCAGCAATAGTAAAGATAGTCTAGGAGCGTATCCATGACCTTTTCTCATTCTATTCAGGCCAAAACCTCTCCATCTGTAAAACTCCTCCCACCCACACTCTATCACCTTACACAGGTAGCCAATTGGCCTTCTATCGAACAACACGGCCTGTTGAGTATGCAGGCACTGCTTGACCTTGCTGGACTAGACGATAAAGAGCGAGAGTATGTGGCACATAGACACAGGGCAGAGCCTATAGCGTTACCAAACGGAGTTATCATCAGCGACCAAAAGCCGATGCCACCAACAGCACTCGCGCGTTGTCTACACGGTCTAACACCTGAACAATGGTATGCGTTACTCAACTCAAAAGTCTTTTTCTGGCTTGATACCGAACGCCTCAGTCGCCTACGTCGCGTCTATCGCACACAACCACAAATTGTTATGAGCATCGATACAGAAAAGTTGTTGGCGCGTCATGCCGCACGAATAGCTCTTACTCCTATCAATACAGGCAATGCGCGTCGTCAACCAGCACAACGAGGACTGTGTACATTTGTCTCATATGGAACGTGGCTTGCATCGGGTTGGACAAGCGAGACAGAAGCGTTACAGACACGTCCACGTCTACACAGTCATCCACCCGCCGAACTGACCGTTGCCTATGCTGTACCCGACGTAATGGACTTCATGGTAGATGTGCGACGACTTGAAGCGGGAGAACTTTTACATCTTTAGCAGATTGTCTATCATTGATGATTACTTTCTTTACTAAACTTCGACGGTATCTTGAAACTTCCTTGTATACAGCCGATAATATGCCCCTTCCAACGCTAGCAACTCTTCATGGTTGCCTTGCTCGATAACACGCCCTTGCTCGATGACAACGATGGTGTCAGCGTTCTGAATGGTCGTCAAACGATGGGCAATCACGATGGTGGTGCGGTCATGCATCAAGCGGTCAAGTGCTTCCTGCACTAAACTTTCGCTTTCATTGTCGAGCGAACTGGTGGCTTCATCGAGAATAAGAATACGTGGATCGCGCAACAACGCACGTGCGATAGCAATACGCTGACGTTGCCCACCTGATAACTTGACGCCCCGTTCGCCGACCAGCGTATCATAATCATCTGGCAATTTCTCGATAAACTCATGAGCGTTGGCTGAACGCGCTACTCTCTCAATCTCTTCCTGTGTGGCATCAAGCCGTCCATAAGCAATGTTTTCGCGTATCGTTGTGCCAAACAACACAGGCTCTTGCAACACGATACCGATCTGTTCACGTAAACTTTTTACTTTGACATGGCGAATATCGTAGTCATCAACCGTGATACGTCCGCCCTGCACATCGAAAAAGCGTGGAATAAGATTGGCAATCGTCGTTTTTCCTGCTCCACTCGGTCCAACTAGCGCGACCACTTGCCCATGCTTTGCCTCGAACGAGACATCATGGAGCACCTGCGTCTCTTCGTTATAGCTGAAATCGACATACTCAAAGCGCAAACTGCCTTGTATAGGTGGAAGTGGCGATGCATCAGGATCATCGGCAAGCGTCACTGGTTGATCGAGCAGGTCAAAGATGCGCTCCGCAGCACCTAATGCAATCTGAAATTGCCCATATAGATTACTCAGCTCAATAAAGGGCCTTGTGAGGACCGCAAGGTAAATCACAATGGTCGTCAGGGTCCCTATCGTTAATGTCCCGTTGAGAACTGCTGTCCCTCCATACAAGAGAAAGATAGCGAGACCTGCTAGCCCAAGCAGCGTTGTACCTGCCTGTACCGCCGCAGACAAGCGTGCGCGTTTCATCGTGATACCAAACTGTTTCCACGCAAGCCCATTATAGCGACTTACCTCGTAATCTTCACGTGTAAACGCTTTGACCACCTTTGCATTACCAATAGCCTCTTCAGAAGCAGCCGTTGCCTCGCTTAACGTCGCTAATTCTCGTTTGACATAGCGACGTAGATAGCGACTTGTGAAGAAGGGCAGAATAAAAATTGGCACAAGGACCAGCGCGATGACCAGCAATGTCGGCCCAAAACTTGCCGTTGAGTGTGTTGTTGGCAGATGTATATTCAACTGACTCGCCTGTGCGAGTAATGTATCAGGTCCCGCAATCACAATCACCACGCCAATAAGCAACGTAATCAGGTTTTGCGCGAGGCTCACAACATCACCTGTAATCGTGCCACGTACAAGTGTCACATCATTCGTAAGACGACTGAGTAACTCGCCCGTTCGGTTGTCCTGGAAAAAGCTAAGTGGTAATTGTTGTAGATGGGCATAGACTTTTGTACGCAGATCAACAAGGACTCGCTCACCCACGGCTGTTGTCCAAAAGCTCTGTATAAAGCCAACAATACCCTGTACCAATGCGAGAGCAATCAGCGTGAAAATAATTGAATGTAGCGCATCCTGATTTTTCTGAATCACACTATCAATAATTTTGCCTGTAAACGCAGGATAGACCAATGTTAACGCACTGGTGACAAACGTCAAAAGCGTCAACCCTGCCAGTTGCCACCAGTAGGGACGAGCGAAATTCAGCAATCGCCATATTCGATAGCGATTAGGTTTTACTTTTGTAGGCGTCTCTTCGGTCACGAGACCATCAGTAGAGACAGAGCGGCGTGCCACGGTGTACTCCTATCGAAATAGTTCCTTTTGTATAGTGATACTAATAGGAATACGTTGAGACATTCAGAGGGTTGTAGGCTGCTACTCCATCGCTTCGATCCGCTCTTTGCGCTTCTGAGCTTGATAATAGTTCGCGTCAAGCTCCAATGCTGTATTCACCGCCAGCAATGCCTCATTTTTCTTACCAAGAATACCGAGTACCCATGCCTTCCCATCCCATGCAGGAACGTATGTCTTATCCAAACTTAAAATATGCTCAAAATCTGCTAATGCCTCGCTATATTTTGCCTCCATAGCCGAGCATGTTCCCTTGAGGTACCACGCTTCGACATATGTTTCGTCAAGCGCAATAGCTTTCTCCGCCGCGGCAAGCGCGGTACCGTAACGGATGTCATTGGCTAACTTTTCGCCATATTCTAACCAGAACATGGCTTGTTTTTTGCGAGAATCTTGTTCATTCATAGCTATCCTAAGAGGAAAACTTCTTGATGAGCCAATGGAATGCTCTCAGCGTTTTTCCCAAAAATACTTACTTAAAGTGTGCCTCTAATACGTTCTATCAATTTTTCCTCAACTGCTAACTGATGAATTATGGCCTTAACTCTGCAACCAAACCGAGTTTTCGTCTGGCTTGATCTCCGGTCCGTGTGTCTCAAGTGTATAGAGGCGCAACCGATGCTGATCTGGGTCTTCGATTACGAGAAGCCAAGCCTGAACCGCGACGAGTATGGGAGAGTGTGGTACGTTCAGTGTGCCAAGAATGTTTTCCCATTGTTCGAGTGCAACGCGGTCGGTCACTGCAATTGTTAGTGTATCGAATAACCTATGCTTCTCTGCCTGCTTAGCATTAAGGCGAAGTTCAAAGTACGTTCCCAAGCCAGGAATATCGAGAATATAGGCGTAGGGCGAGCCATCTGTGCGTCTGTGATCCCACTCCACAATACGCTTGGCATGAAAAACTTTTTCGTAGAATGTGAGGCTTTGGTCCAGATCAGATACAGCGAACTTCACATGATGTATTCCCTGAAGAGGCGGGGTAGTCATTGTTTCTCCTCGTGCAGGTATTCTGCACTCTCTTGTTCATATTTCATCGTGGCACATGATGATATCCATGATCCCCACGCCTTCAATTTGAGCATGAATGGTATCGTCTTGCTTGAGGAAGCGACCACCATGCACTTCGGCTGAGCCGGAAGGAGAACCTGTGAAAAGAATGTCCCCTGGCTCAATAGTAATATATTCACTGATGATGCTTAGCTGTTCATCGATCTTATATATCATCTCCGAAGTGTTGGCGTTCATCATTTTCTGACCATTAACGAAAAGTTGAATTTGGAGCGTATAGGGATCGGGAATGAACTGCTTTGGCACAATGTACGGACCACATGGTGCCATCGTATCCTGCGACTTACCTCTTACAAAATCCACGCGAATTGCTGTATCGTTTTGCATCAGGTCACGACAAGAAAGATCGAGGCCGATAGCATATCCTGCTACTGCATCCATCGCCTCTTGCTTGCCTGCGTTGCGTAAGCGTTTACCAACAATGACTGCAAGTTCACATTCCCAATCAAACTGCTTTGTAGATTTCGGAATATGAACTGTCTTTCCAGGACCTACGAGCGTCGTAGTTGGTGGTCTTAGAAAGAAGGGCATCGGGTGCCACTTTTCGACTGGTAGTCCCATCTCTTGAAGATGACCAGTGTAGTTAGCACCAACCGCCATCAATTTGTTCGGATAAATCACTGGCGTTGCCAAATCCGCCTTTTCTGCAACAACGGCTGGGCTGTTCTTGAACTCTCCACTGATGATCGAAGTTGCAAGTTGCTCAAGCATTGAGAACGAAGTAGACCAATTGGCAAGCAGATCCTTCACAGTAGAATGAAGATTCGACTGGAGATCCGAGATGAGATAGAATCGGTTTTCGACGCCGATAGCGGCTTGAGGACCAATCCGTGTATTCAAAGTAGCTAGGGTGAAAAATTGCATACACATCTCCTTGCGCTTTTTCAGACTAATGCCGGATACTATATGAGTTAGGTCACTACATTATATCCGTTCTTAGGTGTGACAATGTACCGCCTCTCAGGTTGCAAACAGTAATAGTTCTTCTAACAGGCATCTTATGTTATTTTCATTCGCAGTGCAAAGTTTTGTTCCAAAAGACAACGCACATAAATGCCCGTCTCATGCAGGTCATAGTAGTTTGACCTCTATCATACAGGTCCTACATAGTCTCCCTATTTGTTCCCTAATGATATAATAGCCGTGAGT
>CAXTWV010000236.1:0-8167 GCA_964248005.1 uncultured Ktedonobacteraceae bacterium
ATAGCTAATGACATAAATAAATTCCCTTCGCATCTCTATTGCTGTGAGTATACCATGTTAAGGCGTATCTGTATTGTGTTAAATGAAGCTATGTTGTACCACTTCCCTCAAGCTTGAAACGGTAGAAGCCGATAGAAGATAGCAAGGACGCATTGTTGAACATTCTTGTTACCAGTCGGAGTTTAGAAAGGGAGTATAGGGAAGATGGTTGATAGCATACCAAGCAAGGAGATTCCACCTCATCCACGTACACTGGGCTGGCTAGGCACGACCGCTCTGGCAATGGGAGGCAGTAATCAAAGCCTTTTCCTTCTCGGTGCTCTGCTTCTTACCCAGGGAAGCGCGGCAGTTCCCTTGCTGATTGTAGGGTTGGTTTTAAGTTGGGCCGCGGCTTTTGGCTGGACGGAATTAGTGCTGCTATTCCCGCACCGTGTGGGAGGTATCGCTGCCACCTGCGCCGAGGCATTTCGCCCCTATAGTCCCGTGTTAGCGAACCTGACCGGTATGTGTTACTGGTGGGGCTGGGTTCCTACCTGTGGTCTGACTGCCATCCTATCCGCGACTGCCATCTCTGAATGGTATTTGCCCTATGTACCTATTCCTCTGCTCGCTGTCGGTCTCGTTGTACTCTTCACTGCTGTCAATCTCTGTGGAGTGCGCTGGGTTATCCGACTAGCCCTTCCCGTTGCTTCCGCATCGGCACTGCTGGCCTTTCTCTCAGGGCTGATTCCGATTGTCACAGGTCATGTGAACTGGCAGCAGGCCACAAGTTTTCATCTTGTCACACCTTTTCCTGGTATATTTGGTGGTTTTACCAGTGCGATGGCCGGTCTTTACCTTGTTGGCTTCGCGGCACCAGCCTTTGAGGCGGCTGCCTGTCACGTAGGGGAGACCGTGAACCCTGCTCGCAATGTGCCACGCGCGATGTTTGCCAGTGGCTTGATGGCAACACTTTTTTTTGTCTGCTTGCCCGTTATCTGGCTTGGTGTGCTTGGCACGACACCACTTGAAGGCGACCTTGCGCAGACCCTTGGTCCAACGTTTTTTCCCTTGTTCGGCAATCTGGCCCGTTCAGCTGCCATCTGGTTCATGATGTTCAATATGTTTCATGGCACGATACAACCACTAGCTGGAGCAGCCCGCACACTTGCTCAGCTTGCGGAGGATGGCTTGCTCCCCAGCGTGCTGGCACGTCGCTCACGCACTGATACACCGTGGGTAGCAACCGTATGTACCGCAGGAATGGCTATTGTATTTCTGCTCATCGGGGATCCCACCTGGTTGATTGCCGCCGCGAACTTGACCTATCTCATAAGTATCTGTTTGCCTTCAGTTGCCGTCTGGTTGCTGCGCCATAACGCTCCAACAATGAACCGCCTCTATCGCGCTCCACGAGGCACGATTATGCTCGGTTTACTGGCTTCTGGTGTCTGGGGAGTGGCTACTCTGCTTGGATTTGAACAATTCGGTTTACCAACGGTAATCGCAGGTCTAGCTCTTGCCTACTCAGGGTCGTTGCTCTATATTCTGCGCCGTTGGGAGGACTCCTTACGCGTGGGACAGTCACTTTCACTACGCTCACTGCATGTGAAATTAACTGGTGCCATGCTTCTCGTGCTGGTTCTTGATGGAGCAGGCTATCTGATCGCTGTGAGTAAGATGACGCAACAGGATGCATCACTCATTGCCGCGCTAGAAGATATCTTCGTGGCTGTGGCTGTGCTGACGATTACTGTTGGTCTTGTGCTCCCTGGCATGATTGCTCATGCGGCGGGAGAGGTTGCGCGTGCGGCTGATAATCTTGTAACAAGCACACTGTATGACTTCTCACGTGCTATGCAAGCACTCGAAGCGGGAAACCTGGAAGAGGCTCATGCACGCATACACATTGAACCTGTAGTAGTTCATACGCGCGACGAGATTGGCGTGATGGCGACCAGTTTTAACACAATGCAAGGGCAAATAGCAGAGGCAGCAGGGGCACTCGGAGGCGCACGCGAGGGACTCCGCCATGCACGAAATGAACTGACCTCTAGCAATGCCAAACTCGCCGCACTAGCAACAACTGATTCCCTTACAGGTCTGCCAAATCGCACCTTGTTGCTTGAACGTATCGAAGAGGCACTTCCAATGGCTCAACAGGCCGCAAGCAGTATGGCATTGCTCATGCTAGACCTTGATCGTTTTAAGGAGGTGAACGATACTTTCGGTCATCAACTCGGCGATCAACTCCTTCAATTGGTCGGGATACGTCTGCGTCAGGCAGTCGATGCTTCAGCAATGGTAGCTCGACTTGGCGGTGACGAGTTCGCGGTGTTTCTCTCATCCGCGGACGAGGTGAGTACGCAACACACCGCTGCACAGCTTTGTGTCGCGCTTGAGGAACCATTTCTAGTCGAAGGATACCCGCTTCAGATCGAAATTAGCGTCGGAGCGGCATTGTATCCCATACATGGAAGTGATTCTTTGACTCTGTTACGACATGCAGATGTAGCCATGTACAAGGCCAAATGCGGACATGAGGACTACGCGCTCTACGATGTCTGCTATGATCAGTACAGCCCACGTCGCCTCGCCCTTCTTGGCGATTTGCGCAAAGCCATCGCTACTCATGAATTGCGATTATACTATCAGCCCAAAGCCGAGCTTAGAACGGGACTTGTCAAGAGCGTTGAAGCCTTGATACGCTGGCAGCATCCTATCCACGGCTTTATCCCTCCTGACCAGTTTATTCCGTTAGCCGAGCAGACTGGACTGATTGGGTCCTTGACTCACTGGGTTGTGGCAACGGCGATTCAGCAGTGTCGGCAGTGGCTTGATAGTGGGCTTCATCTCAGCGTGTCGGTGAACCTTTCGATGTCGAATCTGCGAGACGTAAGTCTTCCAGATACCATCGCGGGCTTGCTCACACAGTATCGAGTTCCGCCACATCTCCTATGCTGTGAGATCACGGAGAGTGCTGTGATGGTAGACACCGAGCGTACTCTACAAGTACTCAACCGCCTCTTTGCGTTAGGAGTGCGTATCGCGATAGATGATTATGGGACGGGCTATGCCTCGCTATCCTATCTCAAACATTTGCCAGCCGATGAACTCAAGATCGACCGTGCCTTTGTTCAACACGTGACGACGGTTCGGGCCGATGAAGCTATCGTGCGCTCGACAGTGAACATGGCTCATGCGTTAGGCATACAAGTGGTAGCGGAGGGGGTGGAAGATCAAGATACTTGGAATCTACTAGGAACGCTCGGATGCGATATCGTTCAGGGCTACTATCTCTCACGTCCAATCTCTGCTCAGGGCCTGGAATGCTGGTTGTGTGACAGAAAGGAATTGGCTGCACGTTGGCTGGACGATAAGAAAGAAGCTGTTGCACTCTAGTTTATGCCTTGAATACAACGACTTTTGAATCATCCTGCAAAAACCCTTGTAATTCGCTCCAAAATAGTGTATCATTGATAGATACCCAAATTTCCAGAGATGATACTCGACGCCCACAAGCGTCGTTTCAGAGTGGGTTGTGTTTCGCTTCTGCATAGGCAGACCGTCAAGGTATGTGCAGGAGTGTGTAGACACAACCCACTCTTTTTTGTGCTATACTTTGAAGGAATCACCTCTTTTGTATACTCTGTTTGATGGGTGTAATGATGCAATTTGATAAATGAATGCGGATAGGTCGGATGTAGGGGCCATAATTCATTACGCCCTCGTCACGCGTCAGAGGCCGAACTAGGGCGTAATGAATTATGGCCCCTACATCCGTACCAATTTGTTAAACAGCATAATTAGACCCCTACTCATTCTACAACCCTTGTGGTAACTATAAAGGAGCTTTTATGGTCCTCTTTCATGGGAGGAAGCCTATTCTCACACTTGCTATGCTGCTGGCAGTGACGCTGCTCTTTGTAGCATGTGGTGGTAGTAGCACACCTACTACACAGACGAAACCAACACCTACGCCCTCGCCAACCTCAGGGCCGGGACAACAAATACTTGATACAATGGCGAACAAACTGAACACTGCCAAAACATTACATGGCATCTTCAATCTGACCATTGCTGGACAAACTATCAATGGCGTGGTCAATACCGAAGTGTGGAACGCGACGCCAAATAAAAATCGTACCGTCGTGTTACAATCCTCAATCTCGCAATTGACAACGGGAACGGTAAATGTCACCGATGGCAAGCAACAATGGCAGTACGATCCAACGCAGAAGGTTGCCTATACGGGACCTGTCACAATACCTACAACGGGCACGCCAGGAGTAGGCACGCCTACCAGTGGTGGTCAGGGCGCGACAGGAGGACAAGGTAATCAAAGCCTCTTTTTGCTTAACCTAGTACAAGGCGTCTTCACGCAAAGCGATGGCACCTTAAAATCGTCCTCCGATGTGGTCAATGGGCATAAC
This sequence comes from uncultured Ktedonobacteraceae bacterium, assembly GCA_964248005.1. Taxonomy (GTDB): domain Bacteria; phylum Chloroflexota; class Ktedonobacteria; order Ktedonobacterales; family Ktedonobacteraceae; genus JBBQVS01. The sequence goes on from CAXTWV010000236.1 coordinate 4,413, forward strand.
GTCTACGATATTGCGGTTGTGCCATCTACAAGTCGTGCTAGTACGGGGGGACCTGCGAACTTTGACTATACAGGCGATGTCTATATCGATAAGACGACCCAACAACCTGTGCAGGTCAAATTGAACATTCAGGGCATCGGGAATGTTGTGCTGAATATACCTACACTCGAACTCAACCAGGACATTCCTGCTAGCACCTTTACCTTTGTGGCACCAGCAGGTGTCAAAGTTCTGCCACTCTCACAGTTAACCCCGACAGCAGGGGCAGGTACAGGGACCTTGACACTAGTGCAGGCACAACAGCAAGCTGGCTATCACCTCTTGAGTATTCCAGCAAACCAAACCGATTACGCACTCAACGGTGTCAACGCGCTTGGTGCTCCTGGCAATCAGACCTATACGCTCAACTACATGAAGGGTAACGCAAGCATCACCATCGCCGAAGGTAAGCCGCTTGCCAACTTGCCTTCCTCTGGTCAATCAATCACTATTCGTGGTACCACCGCAACCGTTTCGAGTGTAGGCGGCAACACCACACTCGCCTGGACCGAGAAGGGCGTTGGCATTCGCATCAGTTCAAGCCTGAGTAGCGCTTCGGTGGAAAGCATCGCGAAAAGCCTGACTTAAAGGAAATACAAAATGGGCATGGAGTGAAGCGCATGCGCTTCACTCCATGCCCATTTTGTATTTCCTTTAATGTGTTACCTCTTGTCCAGGTGCCCAACGCAAATTAGGCTTACGGGCAGCCAACGCCTGATCGAGTCGTCCAACAACAGTTGTATGGGGAGCCGTTCTCACAATATCAGGATTTGTGCGTGTCTCCTCCGCTATCTGATGCATGACACTGACAAAGCTGTCGAGTGTCTCGCGTGTCTCGGTCTCCGTTGGCTCGATCATGAGAGCCTCATGCACAATCAAAGGGAAGTACACCGTTGGTGCATACATGCCGAAATCGAGCAGGCGTTTGGCGATGTCAAGTGCAGTCACGCCGTGTTCATCCTTTTGGCGTTGCGCGGTCAACACAAACTCGTGCTGACATATCTGTGGATAGGCCACATCGTAGTCGTCGGCTAACTCATGCTTGAGATAGTTCGCGTTCAGAATGGCACTCTCAGAGACATGCTTGAGACCATCGGGACCGTTACTACGGATATAGGCGTAGGCGCGGACAAGCACGCCAAAGTTCCCAAGATTCGCACGCACCTTGCCAATTGACCGCGGCCCTGTATCGCGCCAGGAATACGTTCCGTCGTCATTTTTTGCTGGCATCGGACCCGGCAAGAATGGTACGAGATGCGCCTTGACTCCGATTGGACCCGCGCCCGGACCACCACCACCATGAGGTGTGCTACATGTCTTATGCAGGTTGAAATGCACAACGTCGAAGCCCATGTCACCTGGACGGGTGATACCAAGTACCGCGTTCGCATTCGCGCCATCATAGTACAACTGACCGCCAACCTCATGTACCATTTTCGCGATCTCAGCGATATTGGCATCGAAGAGGCCGAGCGTGTTTGGATTGGTCATCATGATTGCGGCAATGTTAGCACCGTTCGCGTCCAACAACGCCTTCAAATGCTCCATATCAATACCGCCCGTTGTCGCGTCGCTCTTGATCTCAACAGCTTTATAGTCGGCGAGTGTCGCGCTGGCGGGATTGGTACCATGTGCGTTATCTGGAATGAGGACGAGGTTGCGATGCCCCTCACCCTGACTTTGGTGATGAGCTTTAATCAGCATCATACCAGTTAATTCGCCATGTGCTCCTGCCGATGGTTGCAGCGTGACACGGGTCATACCAGATATCTCAGCAAGGTACTGTTCTAACTCGTACATCAGTTGAATAGCACCCTGTACCGTGCTGTCAGGTTGCAACGGATGAATGCGTGCAAAGCCTGGTAGAACCGCCATATCTTCATTAAACTTAGGATTGTATTTCATGGTGCAGGAACCGAGGGGATAGAAGCCCGTGTCAACGCTAAAATTGCGCTGAGACAAGTGGGTATAGTGGCGCACCACCTCAATCTCGCTTACCTCTGGCAACTGTGCTGGCGTTTCGCGTAACAGGCTAGCGGGAAGCAATTTCTCTAGTGACTCGGTAGGAACATCCATTGCTGGTAACGTGGCGGCACGGCGTCCCGTTGCTCCCTTTTCAAAAATCAAGCTTTCAACGCTCATACCTTCACCCCTTCAACTTCCTTCGTTGCCGATACCGCAACCTCTTTTAGGACTGCGACCAACGTATCAATATCTTCCTTCGTGCGCGTCTCTGTGACGCAGAAGAGCATGAAATTGTCCATACCAGCATAGCTTTCACCCAGTGGATAGCCACCGATGATGCCTGCCTGCTCAAAGTGCTGTTGGAGTTTCGCACTCGAAACAGGTGTCTTAATCACAAACTCGTCATAGAATGGACCGCTAAAGGCTGCTTCAAAACCCGGTAACGCTGTAATCTGACGAAAGGCGTAGTGTGCTTTTTGCAGGCACAATTCGCCTAACTCACGAAAGCCCTGTTTCCCCAATGCAGCTAGATAGATGGTTGCGCCGACCGCGAGTAACGATTGATTGGTACAGATATTGGAGGTGGCGCGTTCACGACGAATATGCTGCTCGCGTGTCTGCAACGTCAGAACATAGCCAGTCTGTTTCTCTTCACCTTCTTCAATGGTTTGTCCAACAAGTCGTCCTGGCAAGAGGCGCATAAACTTGTGTTTTGCCGCCATAAAGCCGAGCGCGGGCGCACCATAGCTCATCGTGTTGCCAAAACTCATAAGTTCACCTACGGCGATATCAGCACCATACTCCCCAGGTGCCGCGAGAATGCCCAGTGAGGCAGGCTCGGTAATCGTGGTGACGAACAGTGCTTTCCCTTTGTGTGCGACGCGTTCAATCGCTCGTACATCCTCAACACTGCCGAAAAAGTTTGGTTGCTGAATAATCACGGCTGCCGTTGTAGGACTTACTGCCGCATCGAGTGCTTCAATTGGCGTAACACCATTGCTGGTTGGTACTTCCTTAATCGAGAAGCCACGTGAGAAGGCGTAGGTATGCAACACACGGCGATATTGTGGATCAACGCCTTCCGAAATGACGACCTCGCCACGACCACCGGGGCCAAGTGCCATCAGGACCGCCTCAACCATCGCCGTTGAGCCATCATAGAGTGAGGCATTAGCGATATCAAGGCCAGTAATCTGACACACCATAGTCTGAAATTCGTAGATGGCCTGTAACATCCCCTGACTCACTTCAGGCTGATACGGTGTGTATGAGGTGACAAACTCCGAACGACGTTGTAGGTGTGGTACGACACTAGGAATAGCGTGATCGTAAGTCCCTGCGCCAAGAAACGAGAGGCTCGTATCGGCATTTGAGTTTTTGTCAGCCATACGTGTCATGAGGCGTTTCAGGTCGGGTTCGGCAAGTGCCGGTGGCAGGTCGAGTGGATGATCCAGACGGACATGCTCTGGCACCGTCGCCAGCAGGTCTTCCATGCGGGAGAGGCCAAGTCGCTCTAGCATAGCCTGCTGCTCTTCGGGTGTATTTGGTACATAATGCATAGTGTGTTTGCTCCCCTTGAGTTGGGTATAAATCGTCTAGCATAACCCCTATTCATCGTGTTGTTTGTATATGGATGTGCAAGGGGAACCGCTACGACAATACAAAGTAGCATAATCCTGGCAGAATTACGCTCCCTATCTTGCTAGTAGTCCCTCTCATTATATCGCACGGCGGGGTTATGTATCCAATCA
>CAXTWV010000237.1:0-8162 GCA_964248005.1 uncultured Ktedonobacteraceae bacterium
CATATGGAACGTTCCATATGTCCTCCAACATGGTCAATCGCCACGAGGGTGTAATGGAATTAGACCCCTACAGTTGACGAATCCTGATTCGTTTGTTCATTTGCACTATTCTGGCTCCGATGGGCGCGTTACATGCACCATCTTCTCCAGCAACGCTTGCAACGTCTTTTCGGGATCGGCACACAGGCCGCTATGCATGGGTGAGGTTTGAATGATGGTGCTACGTGGAGAAACGAGCCAGTGGAAGCGTTCGGATTGCGAGAGTTCTCCGATGGGGCCAGCATCTTTGCCACCAGTGGAGACGCGAACGAGTAGGTCGAGATGGTACTGCACTTCATCAATATCGAGATGTGGTGCGAACACGCTCAAGCGGTGGGTATCGAGCGCGATATGAGTGGAGAGAAAGCGGCGTGTGCGGCAAAAGAGAATGATGCCGACGTTGAGAAATTCGCCACGTTCGACGCGTGGCACAACGCGTACAACGGCGTAGTCATACGAGGAGAGCGCGTGCATGCAAAGCCTCCTCTACGAAAATCTGTGAGAACGCTAAACGCTCCACTAAATACGCGAGATACGCCGCTCGATGCTCCTCTTTTGTGGCGAAAAGTGGGTCTTCGCCAAGCCACTCATCAGGAATGGCGGCGATGATATTTTCAAGTAAAGAATCGTTCAAGCGGCTCTTGAGCAATGCATCCGCCTCTGGAAGTTGAGTCGCGACACGCAACAAGACGTGATCTTTGATTTGGGCAAAGGGCGAATGGCTCCGTTCCAGGTAGTTCACCCCCGTATGATGAAAATAGAGTGACGCACCATGATCGATCAAATAGAGGCGTTTATGCCAGAAAAGCATGTTGGTATTGCGTGGTGTGCGATCAACATTGGAGACATAGGCGTCGAACCAGACAATTGACGACGCCAGCAATGGGTCAACCAGACGCGCATCTATGGCATCAAAGGTAAGCGATCCTGGCAGGTAGTCAAGCGCGAGATTGAGGCCCACACTGGCCTTGATTAAGTTGTATATTTCGTAATCTGGCTCATTACGTCCCAACGCAGCATCTAGCTCCATAAACACGATCTCTGGCACCGGAAGGCCGAGGGCACGTGCAATCTCGCCCGCCACGAGTTCCGCGATCAATGACTTCGGGCCTTGACCCGCACCACGAAACTTGAGGACATACAAGCCATCATCCTCTGCCTCGACAATCGCAGGCAGTGAGCCGCCTTCTCGTAACGGCGTTACATAGCGTGTAGCAGTAAGTGTTCTTAGCATAGACATTATTTTATCATACCTGCCCTATGAGATAAATGGGTAGACAAAAGATACAAAAAGAAACAAACCGCGTCTCGGTACGTTATGATTACTAAGACCTTATATGCTCTATGCCCTATTTAAAAACGATATGCATTTACATTTCACACTTTTTTCCGTCTATAGAGGGGTTGTATGTCCACTATGTCGAACACGTCTGGTATGCCTGATTCAGCGCAAAACAATGGAACGCAAACAAAGCATCCATCAAAAGGATTATTTAGACCGCCATTTCTTCCTGACGCGCCCGTACAGAACGATACTCCTCCTACACATCCCGCGAATGTCAATCCGCCTTCAAAGAGAATAGATGGTGGTATGTCGCCTACAACCGTACCAGAGCAGGGCGAATTTCAAATACCACCATTTATGCTCGCGGATATGCAAAAGGCGGCAACAGGCTTTCCTTTAACCGACCCAATTGCAGATCTGCGTCACAAAGACGTTCGGTTCAAAATAGATAGCTTGAAGCACGTCGCGATAGCGAGCCAGAACAGTGTGCAAAGAAATGTGATGGCGGCCCGCCCTCAATCAGCGATGATGCAACCCGCAATAAATACATATGGCAACTCATTTTCAGGGAGTCGTGAGCCAGTTTCGTCATCAGTACGTCCTGCCGCATTACTCCCAAACATCGGGCAAGTGCCACCTGTAAGACCTGTCGCGCCTGTGACACAAAGACCACTACCACCACACTCTGCACGCACAAAATTTTTATTGCTGATCTTCCTGCTCGGCTGGTGCATTCCTACTATTCTCGGCATTGCGGACTGTATGAGCATGTACGCCATCTATAGTCATGGCTATAGTGGTGTACAACATCTCTTGCATGTGCGCACGCTTGCTAATGACCTTAAGGCACATCCAACTAACCTAGACATCAACAAACTTCATCAGGTGCAGACGGAGTTACAGGGAGCGCGTGATGACTTCAAAATCCTGCACACGGAACTCATGCAGAACGTCTACGTCAACGCGGCAGGGGTTGGCTTTCCACAATACGTCTCCTCGGCACTCGCGCTCTGCCAGATCGGAACTGATGCCTCGGACATTGGGCAGGCACTGGCAAAAATGGCGATAGACTTTGCGCCTGCCTTGCACAGTTCGCTACTAGCCGCGTCATCACAACCACTGGTCACACCTGCCATGCTGACAGAAGCACGCTCAGTTATAGCGTATAGTTTGCCGTTGATGCAGGACATTCAAGCACAAACACCATCACTCTCGCTCGATGTCTTTCCTATAAGTGCGACACAGCGCGAACAGATCATGCAAGCAATCCAGCTCATACCATTAGCCGTGACCGATATGTCACAGGCACAAAATCTTATGGATGCGATGGGTTGGATACTCGGCGTGGGTCAGCCGCGTACCTTCTTAGTCCAAACAATGGACCGCGCGGAGCTGCGTCCTACAGGCGGTTTCACGGGACAGTTTGGTGAACTCTCGCTCAATGGTGGACGCATGGGACAGTTCAAGCTACAAAATATCGCCCTGTTTGAATATGGAGATAAGGCTCCTAATAATAATAAAGTGCCACCAGCAGCCTATCAGTCATGGTGGCCTATAGCGAACTGGGGCTTGCGTGACTCGAATCTTTCCGCGGACTTTCCTACGTCGGCGCGTCTCGCAATCGACACCTATAAATACGAGTTTCAGCATTCGGTTGATGGCGTGATTGTCTTTTCGCCCTTCCTCATCTCGCGTGTCATTGCTGCTACAGGACCTATCTATGTGCCTGGATACAACGAAACGATTACGGCTGCGAACTTTGAAAGTAAATTGCACTATTATCAACTCGACAATGTGGGCATTCGTAAAGAGGAACTCATTGAGCATGTCTACGACCCTGATGCAGCTCGTAAGCTGTTTACAGGGCGTGTTACCAAGTTATTGATGGATAAGGTCAAACATGCACAGGTCAGCGATTTAATTGGTATTGCACATGAGATGTTGCATGCCTTGAAGACGCGAGATTTACAGGTGTATGTAGCAAACACGCAAATCGAAAATTTACTCGTTAAATATGATGCGGCTGCTTTGATGGACCGCTCGACAACACATGATGGTCTCTTTGTTGTACAGGCCAACGTCAGCGCGAATAAAGGGTCGCAATATGTACAAACACGTATGCAGGACACCATAACACTGAATGCAAATGGCGGAGCAACTCATGCATTACAGATACACCTTGTCTATCATGTGTTAGACCAAATTTATGGACCAGACACCTATCACGACTATGTCCGTGTCTACGTGCCGCCCAATGCGAAGTTTTTAGGAGGCAATGGCTTTGAGCAATTGGGGCAACCCTACTGTAGTACTTACGCAGGACTCGGAGCCTGTCCCACATATGATGCGTATGGTGACGGAGATTTGATGTGCCCTGCTAATCAAAGTGATCCGATGGTAGAGACGAATCACAATAACGATCCTTATAATCTGAAAAATCATCCGTTAAATCAGGAAGGACCACCGACGAATATGGTGAGTGATGAGGCGCAACGCAGTATGTATGCTGGCTGGGTCCTCATCCCGAAAAACTGTGACGCAACGTTGACCCTCTCATGGTATGTGCCACCTATGGGACATGATCCTTATAGCTTATTGGTACAACGTCAGTCCGGTACGTATCCCGATATGAATGTAACTATTCTGCCGACACCGGGGAATTGTACCGCGTTAAAGACAACAGGCAGGTACTTCCATATGGTGCTTAGCCAAGATTCAACATTCTCGTTGGTCGCACCGAATGCGGAAAATGGGGCAAATACAAGCTGTTATATGCAACCAAAATTGTGATACATCGACTTGGGACAAGGGCACCCGCAAGGGGATGCCCCTCCCATATGCAAACGAAACTGTAGTGTCCCGTTGTATGGGAGGGGCATCCCCTTGCGGGTGCCCTTGTTTCGATTTTTGAAATACCATATAACAACCCAACTATTGACACACATATCTATTGGCTCGTATACTACTTTTGCCATATGCATCTATCAACAGAATTAATGTAAATGCCCGATTGCGTTTACGCATACATAAAGATTATCGTTTTTGTAGGAAATCATCTATGCTACATGAGCATATGATGTTGTGGGAAGATTGTAGAAGAGAAGTTATCTATGGAACAGCCAGCTATTCTGAATATTACACGTACTGATACCGCCTATCGTTTTCGTCTTGATCTTCCCGATAGTCCTACTTCCATAGGTCAGGACTACACTACCGAGCTTACAAACGAGATACGCGAACGGTTGCGTCGCAGTCTGCAAACGGCGACCCAATCTATGAACACGCTAGCACAGGCAGAGGCCAAACGCCAGACGGTCAAACTTGGTGCGGTAAATGAGACGCTTGTTACGCTGGGTCGCTTCCTCTTTGAAGCACTGCTACCCACACCAGTACAAGAGATGTTGCGTCATCTGGATACCGCGCTGATTCTCAACACAAACACCCCTGATATTCCCTGGGAACTACTCTTCGATGCCCACGCCAAACAAGGACAGTATATCTCGCAGTATGCTAGCGTCGGACGTATCGCGCAAAATGGACGCGATATGCTCTATCGCGCTCCCTTTCCAGAACGGCCTGCACGTAAATTGGGACGGCGCGAGGCACAAGGACTGTCGGTCCTCTTTCTTGTCAATCCTACCGGCGAACGTAGTAGTGCAGAGGAAGAGGTGGCAACACTCTGTACAACGCTGCCTGAGTCCATCGCACGGATCATTCTCTACCGACAGCAAGCAAATCAATTAGAGATGCGGATGCGTCTCAGTGCTGACAACCCACACGTTATTCACTATGCCGGTCCATTTCCACTCGCGAATCCTACGGGCGAACCGGTACTAGCCCTTGCTGGCAATTCACGCCTGGATGGTGGGGCTGTAGAGCAACTCTTTCAATCGTTACCCAAACGACCACTTATTTTCTTGAGCTACCACGAGGACGAGCGACTGAGCCGCAATGGGCACCCACTTCCCAATCAGCAGGAGCGCGATGAGACGATGGAGCGTGTCGCCACAAACTTGCTAACGGCGGGCGCAGGTTCGGTTGTCGCGTTACGCTGGCCCATCAATACGCTCCGTACACGTGAATTTACCTCGCTGTTCTATCAGGATATCGGCGATGGTGTTATGCTAGGCGAAGCGTTACGCCGTACACGCGTGGCGATGATGCAACAGCATCCCGATGATACAGCTTGGATGAGTTTTGTGTTATATGGCGACCCGACACAACGCCTAGTCGTTGGCTCACTTGCGAATAAAGAGCGCACCGCCGAGCCACGCATTGACGCGTTAGAAGATAGCCATATCATGGCTCCGCTCTTCCCATCAGCAAACTCTCCTGATCGTCGCTTCCTACGTGCCGTCCTCGAACTTGCGTTAGGCGAAGCGCGTCGGATGCATAAAGACTACCTCGGCACACCACATCTCTTTATCGCGCTCACAAAACTTGATGGAGGCTGCACACAAGATGCACTACGGAGCCTCGGTTTCTCCTCCAAACAAGTGCGTGATGTTATTCGTCTCGCGCTCGGTTCTGGCAAGGCTACAAGCGATACGCCAATCCTCCCGACACGTCGCTGCAAAGAGATACTGCTTACCGCCGAACGCAACGCCGCCAGTGCTGGTACCTCCGCGGTCGATGAGCGAGCGATAGCACAGGCTGTCTTGAGCGAGGGCGATGGTGTAACTCACGAACTGCTCACAAAACTGGGCATTAATCCAGCACAACTCGTTGATCTCATCACGACCAGTAACGCGCGTGCATTGTTAGAACTCGTGCCATCCGCGAACCCCGTACCCGAACCTGCCCCTGTAGATATACCAGGAGGACTCAATGGAGAAGGCGGAACAAAAGGCGGAACATCCGTGCTGGAACGTTTAGGACGCGACCTGACCAAGCAAGCAGCGAATAAGCAGCTAACACCGTTGATTGGGCGCGACAAAGAGATTCGTCAGCTTATGCAGACGATGATGCTTAAGGACCGAAACAACCCTATTTTGATTGGCGACTCTGGCGTGGGCAAAACGACCATCGTTGGCGGTCTCGCACAACGAATTGTCGATGGTAAAGTTCCACAAGAACTACGCGGCAAACGCTTGATCGAACTTTCGGCGAGTTCGCTTGTCGCTGGCACCAAGTATCGTGGCGAATTTGAGGAGCGACTGCTCAAGGTCTTAGAAGAGGCTGAGGGCAGCGGTGATATCATTCTCTTCATCGACGAGATGCATCTACTCATTGGGACTGGACGGGCGGCTGATGGCAGCATTGACGCAGCCGGTATTCTCAAACCAGCATTAGCAGGTGGACGCCTACGCTGTATTGGTGCTACCACGCCACAAGAGTACCGCACGATTGAGAAGGATGCCGCGATGGAGCGTCGTCTCCGTCCTATCCAAATTGAGGAACCAACCTCCGAAGAGGCATTAGCCATCCTGCGTGGTATGCGCGACCTCTATGAGCAACATCACCACGCCACGATTACTGATGAAGCCCTGGAAGCCGCAGTGCATCTCTCTGTACAATATCTGCCCAATCTGCGCTTACCAGACAAAGCGTGCAGCGTCCTTGACGAGGCATGTTCACAAGCACGTGTCTTCTCAATAGAGCAAGAGGCTGAGGAGTTGGAAGAGCAACCCTTTGAAGATGATGACGAACTGGTATCACCGATTATCACAGCTCCAATGATTGCAGAGATTATTTCGGCACGCACAGGTATTCCAGTTCGTGCGCCCGGACGCGAGGAACGGGACCGCTTGCTCACGCTTGAGTCACGTCTGAAGACACGCGTGATTGGACAAAATGAGGCGGTCAAGCGCGTCAGTCAGGCGATTCAGGTTGCGCGTGCTGGTCTCAAGCCACATAATCGCCCTGCTGGTGTCTTCCTGTTCCTGGGACCAACAGGTGTTGGCAAAACGGAACTTGCGCGTGCGCTAGCGTCAGAAGTATTTGGCTCACCAGACCATCTCATCCGTGTTGACATGTCTGAATATATGGAAAAGCATGCCGTTTCGCGGATGATTGGCTCCCCTCCTGGCTATGTGGGTTACGATCAAGAGGGCCAACTTACAGGAAAGCTGCGTCGTCGTCCGCATTGCGTCGTCTTGCTTGACGAGGTTGAAAAAGCGCATCCAGAGGTATTCGACCTCTTCCTACAAGTCTTTGACGCAGGTCGTTTGACCGATGCACAGGGCCACACCGTTGATGCACAACACGCCATCTGGATTATGACCTCGAATGTGGGTACCGATATGCTCGGTCGCTCGATGCCACATGGCTTCCGTGCCACAATCAAAGGTAACGCCGAAGAGATGCAGCGTGACCGTTTACTAGAACGCTTACGTCAGACATTTCGACCAGAATTTCTTAATCGTATCGACGAGGTGGTGATCTTCCATCCATTGGAGCAGGAACAGGCACATGCGATCACTCGTTTACAGATGAATGAACTTGGGGCACGTCTGCTAGAGCAAGGGTTGACGTTGCGAACGGAGGAGAGCGCGATAGACCTGCTGTGTAAAGAGGGCTTCAGCGAGACACAGGGGGCGCGTCCTCTGCGCCGCGTCATCGAAAAGCTCTTGACGGTGCCTCTAAGTATGCGCATCCTGCTTGCTGACATTCCAGAAAACGGCGAAGTCCACGTCAGTGCTACGGAGGATGGCAAACTTGATATCGACATCCGCGCACCCGCCGCACCAGTCGAGGTGATGGCGGATGTCGAGATAAACGCCATGTAGGGGTCTAATTCATTACACCCTGCGAGCAATATACAATGTTCGCAGGGTGTAATGAATTGAGGGTTGGTCATAAATCCCTCAGTTGTTGTCGAGCTTTTGCCTCGCTGCCT
>CAXTWV010000238.1:0-8124 GCA_964248005.1 uncultured Ktedonobacteraceae bacterium
TGTCACAAAAGCTGTCGAAAGTTCTCGCAGTGGCAGTACGTGGGTAAATCTGTAAGCATCTATCATAGTGCCTCTTCTGTGCTACAACCGCCAGAAGAGGCAACATGCAGAGAAAAACGTATTCAATTTGTACGTCATTATCTACAAGCATATTTTCTCAAATGAAGTGGAAGGATAATTTTTCATGAGTGACTTGGTGCCAAAACCAGAAGTACAACAGGCCGATGCTCCTCCTGAGATTGCTGGAAGCACATCAACCCTTATTAACTACACACTCCGCTTTACTGGCGCACCCAGTCTCGGACAACTTGTCGCGGTAGCGGTGGCAACGGCAGTGTACACCGTGCTTTCAATTCTTGCGATCCCTTCCGGCATTCCAGTTGTCGCATCGGTATTTATTGCGATTGGCTTTGGCGTACCATTCGCCATCTGGTTTGGAGGATGGGGCTTTGTAATTGCCTATATTGGCAACTTTGTGGGTGCAGGTCTCCTCGCAACGCCTCCACTACCACTCCCCATCGCGCTCTGGTTCGGCACAGTTGACCTCATTCAGCTTGGTGTGCCGATGCTCTTGTATCGCACGCTTGCGAAACGGGTTGGGGTAAGCCCAATTGGGAAAGACGTGTATACGGTACGGGGCTTCATCTTTTTTATTGTCTGTGCTGTATTGCCAAATAATATCGTCGGCGGCTTGTACGGAAACTATGTTCTATTGAAAGCAGGTTATGTGACGAACAACACATTTTTTCTCGGATGGTTCACATGGTCACTCTCAAATACGGTTGTGACGTTGATTATCGGGTCTCTTTTACTGAAAACACTAGGACCTATCGTCGAGCGGTTTGGCTTAACGATACGTAATGCATTCAATTAGAGTACACGCTGTTTGCTGTCAAGAGCCACCGTCCACTGCTTCACGGTAAGCAAAGGTGGGAAGTTAGGATGTTGTGTACGGACACGTGCAGTAAGAGATGCAGCGAGTGGTGGACGTAAACCCGCTTGTTGCATCTCCTCTTGTGACATAATAAATAGTTCCGCAGGTGTTCCAGTAAAGGCAAGTTTGCCATCACGAAGTGTGACCACACGTTGACAATATTCCGCTACAAGTCCCATATCATGCGTAATAATAACGATAGTTTTTCCCTGGTGTTGCAATTCGCAGAGTAAATTCATAATTTCAACCGTAGAACGATAATCCTGCCCCGTGGTTGGTTCATCCACAATGACTATTTCAGACCCTAATGCTAATACCGCTGCTACAGCTAGACGCTGACGTTGCCCTTTGCTGAGAAAAAGCGGGTCTTCATCTCGCACATCCGTCAAATGTACTGCGTCTAAGGTTGTGGCGACAGTGTTTCGACGTTGTACGGCTGACATACCTAGATGCTTTAAACCGTACTCAATCTCGTCACTGACTGAACGACAAAACAATTGATGGTCTGGATTCTGAAAGACATAACTGACAGTGCGTGGCAGAAGAGCACGTACACGTTTTGAGGTCATATCTTGTCCAAGCAAATGCATCTGACCAGACGAAAGACGGTAGATACCCGCAAGTATCTTCGCTAGTGTTGTCTTGCCACTCCCGTTTGGACCTAATAGGGCAAGCATCTCTCCACGATAGAGCGTGAAATGAATGTCTTGTAAGGCCGTTGTGCCATCATCATAGTTGTAGCCAACGTGCTCTGCTTCCACAATCGCCTCTTGTATTGGAACTCTTCGCTCTTCTTGCGGTGTCTTAGCATGGTTAGGAATGAAGGGGACGAACGCAGTCTCAGCTTCCTCAAGTGTCAACGGTGGACGCAAGTCGAAGGTATAACTAGTGGCCCAGGAGATACGTGTCAACTCACCTACTGACGCTCCACAACGCTCTAAGAGTGTTCTCTCTGTATAAAATTTGGTGGGCGAGGCGACCAATTCGATACGTCCTTCATGCATCAAAGCAATGCGGTCACAAAAGGTTGCGAGTATATCAGGGTCTTGCTCAACAAGCACGACAGTCATAGCATAGTCTCGCCGTAGGCGTGCAATTGTCTCAATGACTTCGCGTTTCCCAATTGGATCTAGATCGCTTGTCGGCTCATCAAGAATAAGCACCTGCGGACGAAGAGCGAGAAATGCCGCAATAGCCACGCGTTGTTTTTGTCCACCAGAGAGATCGGCAGGATGGAGATACGCTGCACCATGCCAGAGATTTTCTAGTCCTACCCACACGAGAGCTTCATACACACGCTGAAGAATTTCCTCTGTTGGCACTCCTTGCATCTGCAATCCAAGTCCTAGCTCATGCAAAAGACTCATCCGTAAAAACTGGTTTTCAGGGTCTTGTAGCACCATACCAATGCTCTGTGTACTCGGAGTTTTCGCCGTAACAGGCATACCCATAAGTGTAACATTGCCACGAAAATGCTGAAGTAACTGCTCAGAGGTCAGACGCGAGTTGTAAGGAAGAAGACCCGTTAAAGCACGACAGAGCGTGGTTTTGCCAGCACCACTCGCACCCGTAATGCCAAAACACTCTCCTTGCTCCACGCGTAACGAGATGTCTCGCAATGTCCATGCAGCAGGTTTCTCACTAAATGTAGGATATCGCCACCATAAGCCATCAGTTGTAAGGGCGGCTGTCATGTTACGTTCCGTCATACTCACCATCCAAGCAAATGAGTAAGTGTACTATGTGGTGCAAAGGTGAGGAGTAGTAAGCCAAGACTGATAGTCACAATACTCCAATCACGGAATCGCCAGGAACTTGTTTCGTAAAAATCCGCACTTGGGCGTCCAAGTGTGTAGCCACGCAACAGCAATGCATCTCCAATCTCGCTGGAACGGCGAATCATGGTTGCGACCATTGGCACTGCTAAGCTCCCGAAGTCACGTATACGACGGATAATAGTACGTGGACGAGCATTGATAGCCCGAGCGAGTTGTGCCTGACGAATGGTCTCGTAATCTGACAAGGCAAGATCGAGCGAACGAAACACCGTGCTTAGGAAAAAGATGAGGGATGATGGCATATGCAATTGACGCAATGCACCGAGAAGTTCTGTATCACGGCTCGTCACCACAAGCGCAATCGTTGCGAAAATCATTCCTGCATATCCAATCACCTTCGTCCCTGCCACGAGAATACCCTGATCACTTATGAACACTTCGAGTGGATGAAAAAAAGGAACGGAAGCGAACGTCCACATGGGCAGAGGAAGAACATGTACTATAAGAAAAGCAATCAGTGTCGCCAAAAGCATTCCAAGAAGGAGTTTACGTGTTATGAAGAAGTAGGCTCCTATGGTAGCAATCCATGCTGGTTCCCAGAAAGCGAAACCAGGGGTCAATCGTCCAGAATAGACAGGGAATTGCAACAGGACAGTATGACTTGGAACAGGATTAAATAACACCCATGTGATAAAAAGGCTAAGTAAAGGCGAAAGTGTCAGCAGCAAATTCAGACGTGCTACTTTTGCCGACATCCCACTCAGTAGAAACGCGAGAAACGAAACCAAACAAAAAAGCGTTGCTCCAATGATATCAGGCTGTGTGGTATCAATAGTTCGTAAGAGTACGCATGAGAGAGCCAGAATAAGCAGTGTGCGAGCAATAAGATGTACCTGTGCAAATGGGGCATCGATTCGCCGCGAGAAAAGAAACGAACGTACATAATGCCGATCAGGTGGTGGTTGTAAAAACACGTTTTCGCGTGAATAAGGGTTTTCTTTGACTGACAATCTGCCTCTCCGATAGCATTCGACGATGGGAAGTGTAGTACATAATTTGTAGTATACAGCAAAGAAGCAAGCGAAAACAGGGAGATTGCAAGAATCTCCTGCTTTTTGCACTTGCTCGAACACGTACTATACCCTATGATACAGGAAAGAGTGTAGGAGGAAAATACCAACATGGATGCAGCAATCAAAAAACAGGCATTGCGTCTTTTTACCTATGGCCTCTATGCCGTCATGTCCATTGATAAAGACGAGGTAAACGCTTTTACGGCTAACTGGCTCACACAAGTCTCATTCGACCCACCGCTACTTGCGGTCTCAATAGAAAACGATGCGAAATCGCTTACGATGATTCGTAATAGCGGCACATTCACGATAAACGTTCTGCGCACCGGTCAACGTGAACTAGCTGGCACGTTAGGCAGGTCTGCGCTAAAAGTTCCTGACAAACTGGCAGATATCCCTCATACAAAAACGGAGCAAGGGTATCCAATCTTGCAGTCGGCATTAGGATGGGTGGCCTGTGAAGTTCGTCAGACTGTGCAAACAGGCGACTCAACGCTTGTTATCGCGGAAGTTGTCGATGCCGGCATCCTCGCGGAAGGACAACCACTTACGATGACCGAGGCAGGCTTTCGTCACGCAGGATAAATGTAATGGTAAACTTTCCATTGCACCTAATGCACTTTTCTATTGCACTGGTACTAAAAAGACGGAGGTGCCCTCACGAATCGCCCCCTTGAAACGCAGTGCAAAGGTACGCCAGCGCATGCCTCACCCTCGCACGTTCAGCATTCAAGAGATCGTTATTGGTGAGTTGCATGTCCGCGATGATGGGCTTTAGTCCGCTTCGTCAAAGAACCGCAACAGTTCGTCGAGGAGACGTTCTGGCTGCTCCTCAGCGATGTAGTGGCCGCAATGTTCGATCACGACACTCTGGACATGCTCTGCAAGTGGTTGTATCTGTAGTGCCAGCCCGTCTCCGGCGCTCGCGCGGCCCCCTACTGTGAGGACAGGCATAGGCAGCTTCGTTTTGGCGTGTTCACGGTTATGTTCGGCATCGACGGTGTGGGTCCGAAAATACTCAATACCGCCTCTCAGAGCACCCGGAGCAGCAAGCCGACGGGCGTATTCGTCCAGCGCGTCCTCATCCAATCCTGTTGGATCGTAGGTCTGCTGACGCATGAAGTGAGACACGAACATCTTCTCACGACCAGTAATGAGGGTTTCGGCCAAGCCGTTGGGTGCCTCAAATAATGGCAGGTGATACATGCGCGGATATTTGGTCGCGTCGTACATCTCCTCCAACCCTAAACCAGGAAGTGCCGCTTCCATTAGCACCAGTCGCCTGACTTCCGTTGGGTACATGGTAGCATAGGCATAGCCGACCATCATACCTACATCGTGACTAACCAAGTTGATCGGCTCTAGCTTTAGCTGCTGGACGAGTTGATGGATGTCCTCGGCGACAGTACGCTTGTCGTAACCCGTGCCTGGTCTATCCGAATCGCCACATCCACGTAGGTCAGGAGCGATGACATTGAAATGCTGGGACAGGGCGGGAATGATCTTCCGCCAAGCGTAGGAGGTCTCGGGAAAGCCATGCAGCAAGACCACTGGCTCTCCAACTCCAGCTGTAACATAGCACAACCGTATGCCGTTGACTGTGGTTGTGTGGTGAGTGATAGACAAGTTACCTGATTCTCTACTTATCATAAGCAACTCCATTTATTTTGAAACTGCGAGTAGGACAACATCAAACCTCTTTTTAAAGACATCACTTTCTCTTTTTATATATCGTAAAGATGGGCTTCTTGGAGGGAACGCATCTGGTGTTGCGTCGAGCACAACGTCTGACGAATGAGCCACTCCTCTTTGACGTAAGCAATTGTCTCTCTTGACAATATTACGCTATTTTTGTTAGCTGAGCAAGGGGAAATTCCAGGCGATACTGCACATATATATCAAGCCTTATAAGAGTCGATGTCGAACCTATCTGTATATCCATGCGTCCTATGATCTAGCCGAAGCCCTCTATCGACAGGCGCAACACCTTCGTGAGGAGTTGTTGGGAACGCAGCATCCTGAGGCAGCCAATAGCTTACACCACCTGGGCCATCTGTACTACGGGCAGGGCAAGTACGAACAGGCAGAGTCCTATTCTCAACGGGCCTTGGCGATTAGAGAGGAGCAATTGGGACCACAACATCCCGACACGGCCAAGACTCTGACTAATTTGGCAGAACTGTACTAGGACGAAGGAACTTGCGGGTTGCTTTGCATCTAAGCTATACTCACAAGAGAGAACATACCTTATCTATGTCAGGAGTAATTTCATGCAAAACGGAGTCTCCTCCGGTGCAGAACTACTACGCGCCGATTGTGTCTTTTGTCAGCGTAGCACGATTGCCCCCTATATCCTGAAAGAGACGCAAAACTTTCGCCTTGTTGCCGACCACGCCCCTCTCGTCGAGGGTCATATACTAATCATGCCTAAATTGCATTATGCCTGCTATGGCGCGGTTCCAAGTGAGTTCGATACAGAGCTTCTTGCATTAAGGAGTGAAGTACAACGCTTTTTTCAACAGTATTATCTTCCTTCGGTTTTCTGGGAGCATGGCGTCTTTCATCAAACCGTGTTCCATGCCCATTTGCATTGCTTTCCCTTTGGCACGCTGACGCAAAAACAGCATGACCTGTGTGAAAAGCTCTCTGCCGAAACAGTCCAAACGCAAGAGATGATCCGTTCATGGTATGCTTCCAAAGGCCAGTATTTTTACTTAGAGCCTGACAAAGCATTTCTCTTTGCCCCTAAGACGGACGATTACATGCACATTACACAAAGCATCTTTTGGCCCAATGTATCAAGGATAAACAATCAAAAGATATGGCATTCCACTCAACAGCGCCAAAGAGAAGGACAAGGCCGTATCGCGGCAACATTCGCCAAGTGGCGTCTGTTTGAACAGGAAGGAGCGACATATGCTCGTGAAGCCAGTGCGTGATGAGTTTCTCATTGCGGATGATGTTACACTGCGCTGGGTGCAGTGGGGCCAACAGGGTCAACCGATTGTCTGTATTCACGGCCTTACCGCGAATGCCTTCTTTTTTCAGTCGCTTGCCGATGGTCTCGCGGCGGACTATCAAGTATTTGCTTATGATCTTCGTGGCAGAGGGGATAGCGATAAGCCAGAAGATGGGTATAGTGTTCCCATTCATGCTGCCGATCTCGCGGCACTCATTGACGAACTCGGTCTTGAGCGTCCCATTATTATAGGACACTCACTGGGTGCTCTCATCGCGCTCTATTTTGCCGCGCAGTATCCCGACAAGCTAAGCAAGCTAGTCTTGCTTGACGCAGGTACGCCGCTTCCGTGGTCCACTCCAGCCGAGCAACCCGCATGGCTGTCAGCTGCCATTGACCGTATAGGTACGCCAGTTCCCTCGTTTCAAGAGTACATTCGACGCATGAAGACCGCGCCATTCCTGGGTCCCTACTGGAATGACTATATGGACATCTACTACAAACATGATGTTCTGTATGAGAATGATGGCTCTGTTATCGCTAAATGCTATAAAGCAGGTGTTTTGGAAGAGGCAGAGCATTTTGATGAGGCACGACCAGAGCAACAATGGGCGCATGTCACCGTACCCACATTGTTACTAAGGGCAGGTCATGGATTATTTACTGAGAACGATCAACTTGTACCAGAACCAGCAGCAGAAGAGGCACAACGACGTATTCGAGACTGTCGGTATGTGAATTTCCCCGAATTGAACCATTACACGATTGTTTTCTTAGCAGAACAAGGTCCATTACGATACATACGCACATTTCTGGCGGAAAATGTGTCTTCTTAATCTCTCAAAGAGATATGATGTGTCATTGATAACAAAACTTTGCTTTTTCACTGTCACTATTTGGAAGGAAATAACAGAGCATGACGATTCAAAAAGTAGGTGTCGTTGGAGCTGGTTTAATGGGTGCTGGTATAGCCCAAACGTGTGCGCAATCGGGGTATGAGGTGGTTGTACGCGAGATTAATTCACAGTTTCTTGAGAAAGGTCTATCACGTATCTATGATGCTTGGAAGACGATGGCGAGCAAAGGCAAGCTTACACAAGGACAAGTAGATGAAAACCGCGCCCGTATTCGAGGCACGCTCGACATTGCCGATTTTGCCGAATGTGATCTTGTGATTGAAGCTGTGATCGAGAATATGGAAGAAAAGCTTCGTCTCTTCCCCGCACTCGACCACACCCTGAAACCAGACGCGCTTATCTTAAGTAATACATCCTCATTGAACATCACACAAATGGGGGCTGTCACCAAGCGACAGGACAAGATATGTGGCTTACACTTTTTTAATCCCGCCCCTGTTATGAAGCTTGTAGAAGTTGTTCA
>CAXTWV010000239.1:0-2225 GCA_964248005.1 uncultured Ktedonobacteraceae bacterium
ACCGCGACGAAGAGACGAAGGCTATCTTCACCGAAGATGGCTGGATGCGTACCGGAGACCTCGGCAGAATGGACGAAGAGGGCTTCTTCTACGTGGCTGAACGTAAGAAAGACATGATTATCGCCAGTGGTTTCAATGTCTATCCGCGTGAAGTCGAAGAGGTCTTATTCGAGCATCCTGCCGTGTCTGAAGCGGCAGTCGTTGGTGTGCCAGACGAGTACCGTGGTGAAACTGTCGCGGCCTTCGTCGTCCTAAAAGCGGGAAAAACGCCATCAGAGGAGTTGAGGCGGAACATACTGGCATATTGCAAACAACATCTTGCCGCATATAAAGTCCCCAAACTGCTAGAATTTCGTGAAAGCCTACCCAAATCATTGATTGGCAAAGTGTTACGTAGAGAGTTAAGAGTAGAGAAAAAGTAAATTTAGGTTTGCATGGAACAGCACCCGAAGGGTGCTGTTCCATGCAAACCTAATCATAAAGGAGCAAAACAATAGCATGGCAACCATTATCAATAAACCGACGGAGACGGGAACAGCGTTTTTGACAACACCGATTGCGGAGAGCGCGGACAAGATATTTACGCTGGAGCAGCGTGACGATGAGCAGCGTTGGATTGAGGAGTCGAGCGCGACCTTTGTTGAGCGTGAAGTATTACCAAAAGGCGAGGCCATCGACCATCAGGAGCCAGGAGTTATGCCAGGGCTACTCAAGAAGGCGGGCGAACAGGGCCTCTTGATGATTGAGATTCCAGAACAGTACGGTGGTGCTGAACTTGGGCTACTAACAGCAGTATTAGTTGGCACAACGCAAAAGGATGCTTCATTTAGCGTTGCTTACGGTGCGCATACCTCGATTGGTTCGCTACCTATCGTCTACTATGGTACAGAAGCACAAAAAGAGCACTACCTGCCCAAGCTTGCAACAGGCGAATGGATCGCCGCCTATGCCTTGACCGAGCCAGGAGTTGGTTCCGACGCCATGAACTTAAGTACACGCGCCGAACTCTCACCCGATGGTAAATACTACATTCTTAACGGTACAAAGCAGTGGATTTCCAATGCGGGCTTCGCCGATATCATGGTGGCCTTCGCGCGTATCGGCAATAACAAGCCATCAGCCTTTATCGTCGAGGCAGCATGGGATGGCGTGTCCACAGGCAACGAAGAGCGCAAGATGGGCATCAAAGGCTCATCGACCCGTCAGGTCTACTTTGAAGATGTCAAGGTACCCGTAGAAAACCTGCTCGGCGAAATTCACAAGGGCTACAAAATCGCCTTCAACATTCTCAACATCGGACGTTTGAAGCTTGGTGCGGGTACCGTTGGTGGTGCGCGTTCAGCATTGGGTCTTGCCGCCGCTTATACAACGGAGCGTAAATCATTCGGCAAGCCTCTACATAACTTTGGCATGATTAAGAAAAAATTGGCTCGCGTCGCAGCCGAAACGTATGCTGCCGAGAGCGAAGTCTTCCGCACAGCCGCAAACATCTCGCGTGTCCAGCAGTCGTCGGGTGACAATACCGAGGCTATGTTCAAGGCCGTTGAAGAATATGCTATTGAAGCCTCTATCGCGAAGGTGCATGGCAGTGAGACGCTTGCCTTTGCCGTCGATGAGGGTGTACAGATTTTCGGTGGCTATGGATTCATGCAAGAGTATCCTATCGAAAAGGCATATCGTGACGCACGCATTCAGCGCATCTTTGAAGGCACAAACGAGATCAACCGCTTGGTCGCGGCTGGTACGCTGTTCCGCCGTGTGCTGAGTGGCAAGCTTGATCTGATGAACAAGTATCCAGAGATCGAGCAGCGCGTCACATCTGGTCAGGCTCCTGACCGTGCAGGTGAGACCGTTCCTGCCGGGTTGCGCGACGCCGTAAACGCGGTCGAGCGTTTCAAGGATGTAACCATCTATGCGGGCATGAAGATTGCGATGAAGTACATGAACGCCCTTGAGGGTGAGCAAGAATTTATCGACTATCTCGCCAACCTGCTGATTGATGTTTATGCCTCAGACAGTGCGCTCTCTCGTGCGATTCAGGCTGTACATCGTGGCGATGAGAATAGTGCGACGCATGTGAAACTTGCTCAGCTTGCTACATGGCTTGCCTTCTCAAGAATGCGCACCAACCTTGAGCAAATGATTATGACCTACACCGATACAGACAACGTGGAGCAAGAACTCGCTCGCGTCCGCACCTATGTTGGTGATTATCAGTTCAACGG
>CAXTWV010000239.1:2325-8122 GCA_964248005.1 uncultured Ktedonobacteraceae bacterium
CATAATCATGGCAGAAGCAGTAATTGTGAGCGCGGTCCGTACACCGATTGGACGAGCGAGCAAGGGTGTCCTCAAGGATGTACGCGCGGACGATTTGGCGGCGGTAGCCGTGCGGGGTGCGCTTGCGCGGGTGCCACAACTCGATACGTCGTTGATTGAAGACCTTATTTTTGGGTGTGCCTTTCCAGAGGGCGAACAGGGCATGAATATTGCTCGCATCATTGTCGCACTCGCAGGTCTGCCAGAAACGGTTGCGGGTACCACCGTCAACCGTTTCTGCGCTTCGGCACTGCAAGCGTTCAATATGGCGGCGCAAAACATCATGTTGGACCTTGGCGATGCCTATATCGCGGGTGGTATCGAGAACATGTCGCGCATTCCAACGGGTGGCTTCAATCCCTCGTTCAATCCGCGTCTTGTGCATGCTGACAAGAATGGTAACGTCTCGCCAGCCTCGCCCGAAGTTGAGGAGTACGGCTATTCCAGCTATTTGCCAATGGGCATCACCGCCGAAAATCTGGCGAAAGACCACAATATCAGCCGCGAAGATCAGGATGTCTTTGCCCTGCATAGCCATCAACGTGCCATTGCAGCTATTGATAACGGCACATTCGCGAAAGAGATTGTGCCTGTCATGCTACTCAATGGGAAAGAGATGACCACGGACGAGGGTCCACGTCGCGATACCTCACTGGAACGCCTGTCAACACTTGAACCCGCCTTCTTGAAGGGTGGCACGGTCACGGCTGGCAACTCAAGCCCCTTAAACGATGGCGCGGCAGCAATTGTGGTGATGTCGGCAGACAAGGCACGCGAGTTGGGCATTCAGCCATTAGCACGTGTAATCACCATGTCGGTTGCGGGTGTACGGCCTGATATCATGGGTATTGGTCCCGTGCCTGCGGTCAAGAAAGTGCTGCAACGCTCCAAGATGCAGTTAAGCGACATCGACCTGATCGAGCTAAATGAGGCATTCGCGGCCCAATCGCTTGCGGTCATTCGTGACCTCGATCTTGATCAGGACAAGGTAAACGTGCATGGTGGCGCGATTGCATTGGGTCATCCACAGGGCTGTAGTGGCTCGCGTATTGTCGTCACACTGCTGAATGCACTACAGACCTATAACAAGTCGATAGGCATGGCAACGCTATGTGTTGGTGGTGGACAAGGTGTAGCGACCATCATTGAGAGGTTGGCCTAACCATGTCGTATGAAATTAAAAAAGCCGCCGTGCTGGGTGCGGGTGTGATGGGTGCGGCAATCGCTGCCCATCTCGCCAATATCGGTATCCCTTCCTTGTTACTTGATATCGTGCCACCCAACGCGACAAAAGACCGTAGCGTGATTGCACGAACTGGACTGGAAAAGGCACTCAAGGCACGACCAGCCGCGTTTTATAGCAAGCGCAATGCAGCCCTCATCACTGTGGGCAATATCGAGGACAACCTGCAAGATATCGCCGAGGTCGATTGGGTGATCGAGGCTGTGATCGAGCGGTTGGATATCAAACATGACCTGTACACGAAGCTCGAAACGGTTCTCAAGCCCAATACCATCATCACGTCGAATACATCGGGCTTGCCTGCGCACTTGTTGACAGAGGGGCGAAGCGAAAACTTCCGGCGCAACTTCCTGATTACGCACTTTTTCAATCCAGTGCGCTACATGAAACTGCTAGAGATTGTGCCGGATGTTGATACGAATCCCGAATTGCTCACATTCTTCCAACAGTTCTCAGTCGAGAAACTGGGTAAGGGTGTAGTGCTTTGTAAGGATACGCCAAACTTCATTGCTAATCGCGTTGGTGTGTATGGTATGCTGTCAACCATCCAGCGTGCCTTGAACGAAGACTATACCGTTGGCGAAGTCGATGCGATTCTGGGACCACCAATGGGACGCCCGAAATCGGCTATCTTCCGTACCTCTGACCTTTCGGGCTTAGATACGACGGTGCATGTCGCTGATAACCTCTATCAGAATGCGCCGGACGACCCACAGCGCGAAACCTTCCGTGCGCCAGAAATTCTGCGTGACATGCTCAAACGCGGGATGCTCGGCGAAAAGAGCGGGCAGGGTTTCTACAAGCGCGTCAAGAATGCTGACGGTTCATCGTCTATTCTCGAACTCAACTTTCAGACGATGGAATACGAACCGCAGCAAAAGGTACGTTTCCCTTCCATTGGTGCGATACGCAACCTCAGCGATCCAAATGAGCGCATCCTCACCATTCTGCAAGCGGACGACCGCGCAGGTGTTCTTGCACGCGAGACAACAGCCGATTCACTAATCTATGCCGCCAAGCTTGCGATACAGATAGCGGATAGCGTCGTCGCGGTCGATGAGGCCATGCGTTGGGGCTTCAACTTCGACATGGGCAGTTTCGAGACATGGGACCTGCTCCTGCAAAACCCAACGGCACTCCAAAAAGTGTTCGAGGGACGCAATATCGAGGATATTGAACTCATACAACGCGTCAAGAGCAAAGGACAAGGCACCTTCTACATCGGGAGTAAGGGACAACGCCAATACTTCGACTTCCATACGGATACCTACAAGCCCGTGCCTGTACCACCGGGTGCTATTATGCTTGATGCGGTCAAGGCCACGGAGAGCAATGTGGTATTCGACAACGGGTCCGCGTCGCTGCTTGACCTAGGCGATGGTATTGGTTGTATTGAGTTCCACACCAAGCTGAACTCGATTGACGAGGGTATCATCGAGATGTTGCGCTACGCCGTTGAGGAGGGCCAGAAGCAGTTTCGTGCTCTCGTCGTCGGCAATGAAGCGGCTGACTTCTCGGCTGGTGCCAATCTCCTGCTTGTGCTGATGGGGTCACGTCAGGGCGAGTGGAAGATGCTTGAAGGAGCCATCAATGGGTTACAACAGGCGCACCAGTTGCTCAAATACAGCTCAATTCCAGTTATCGCTGCTCCTGCTGGTCGCGCTCTTGGCGGTGGCTGTGAAATCATCATGCATTGTAACTCTGCACGTGCCTATGCTGAGTCGTATATTGGCTTAGTCGAAACGGGCGTCGGGCTAGTCCCGGCTGGTGGTGGCTGTAAAGAATTGTTGTTGCGACACGGTGCTGATCTGGCATCGCAATTGGCAAGAAAGACAGGCGGTCCATTCACACCGTCACGTAAGGCTTTTGAGACAATCGCCTTTGCGACCGTCTCGACCAGTGCAACCGAGGCGCAAGAGTTACGCTTCTTACGTAAAACCGATAAAGTGACGGTCAACCGTGATGTGTTGTTGCGTGACGCAAAGGCCGATGCTCTTCAGCTTGCCGAGGCGAAGGCTACTGGCAAGTGGGAGCCAGCCAAGCCGCAGACATTGGTATTGCCAGGAGTCGGAGCGCGTCTGGTGCTAGAGCAACAGGTAGAAAGCCAGTTGCTTATGGGCAGAGTCAGCGAGCATGACGTGGTGATTGCAAGCCATCTTGCCCGTGTGCTCACTGGTGGTGACACATCACCCATTGCCCCTGTAAGTGAACAATTTGTTCTCGATCTCGAACGAGAAGCCTTCCTAAGCCTGTGCGGAATGGAGAAGACGCAAGCGCGTATGGAATCTATTCTGATGGCAGGGAAACCATTGAGAAATTAATCTAGTGTACACAAAACAATCGTCCACCCCACAGGGATGGACGATTGTTTTGTGTACACTAACAGGTATTACTCCCTAACACCTATCAATTTTAGAATATCGCCTCGGTGGTGTCGGTGTCGAATAGGTGGATGTGATCGCTATCGACGAAGAGTCGAACGCGCTTACCAGGGGTGACATTGGAACGTGGGCTGAGTGTGGCAGTAACGCTACGTCCAGCGGCGGTGAGATAAACCTGTAGCTCGTTGCCGAGGTTCTCAACCACATCGACATTGCCTTCGATGGTTGAATTCTCGACGCCTTCTACTTCACTGTCTCTCACAACTGCGGCATCTTCGAGGTGCGATGGGCGAATACCGAAGGTCAGATTGCGACCCGCCGCGGCTTTTGCACGGTCGGCATATAATGCTGGTATAGGGACTTGACCTACGCCTTCAAGAATGACTTTGAGACCGTTGTCAGTAGCGATCTTTGCGCTAGGGAAAAAGTTCATTGATGGTGAACCAATGAAGCCTGCCACAAAGAGGTTGGAGGGATGATCGTACAATTCCTGTGGCGCACCAAGCTGTTGGATAATACCACCATTGAGAACGGCGATGCGATCACCCATAGTCATAGCTTCGGTCTGGTCGTGGGTGACGTAGATAACGGTTGTTTGAATGCGCTGGTGCAGCTTGATGATTTCGGCACGTGTGGCGACACGTAGTTTGGCATCAAGGTTAGAAAGCGGCTCATCCATCAAGAAGACTTGTGCTTCGCGGACGATAGCACGTCCAAGTGCGACGCGCTGGCGTTGTCCACCGGAAAGCTCTTTTGGTTTGCGTTTGAGTAACGCTTCCAAGCCAAGAATGCTACCCGCCTCTTGTACGCGCTTGTTGATTTCCGCTTTAGGGAAGTGGCGTAGTTTGAGGCCAAAGGCCATGTTGTCGAAGACGGTCATGTGGGGATACAATGCGTAGTTTTGGAAAACCATCGCGATGTCGCGGTCTTTGGGATCAACTCCATTGACGACGCGATCACCAATGTAGATATTGCCGTCGGTTGCCTCTTCAAGTCCTGCCACCATTCGTAGACAGGTGCTCTTGCCACAACCGGATGGGCCGACGAGAACCAGGAACTCTTTATCCTTGATGTCAATACTGATATCGTGGACGACTTCGGTCTTGTTAAAGATTTTGTAGACGTGTTCAAACGCAACGCGTGCCATGAAGGAATACCCCTTTCGCTTCTGTAACAGGTTCATTCCTGTTACCCTTCTATGAAAAAAGAAGCTATCGCTTAGTGCCTCGTTGCAACTGATACCGTATCAGAGGGGAGTCAACGCGGCCTCTTCACGTCATATATGTTCATCTAGTGAGAACTGACGCTGAACGAAGTATACCATAGAGATAGGTGAAAATGGAAGGGGTATTTACACAAAGAAAGAACAATGCAGCGCAAGTGCCGCATTGTTCTTTCTTTGTGTAGGTAATTTACATTACGGTTTGATCAGGCGATAGACATCGGGAGTGCCGAGGCCGGAAGCCAGATCGTATGTCTTTGCCGCTGGATAATAGCCATTGTTCCCGTTGGTGATATCGTGGAGCTGATGGGTATAACCAGAGGTTGAGTCATAGGGATAGACGAGGTAGTTGAACAGGCCAGCACGTCCATGATGGTATGTATCGTAGAGTGCCGCGACTCCTGCCCAGATTGGTGCCGCACAGGAAGTTCCGCCGAAACGCGTCCATCCTTTGACGGAGTATGCGGGGTCAGTACAACCACCAGGAGTGTTCGTGCAGTAAATGGCATAGCCAGTGCCTGGATCAGAATTGAGCGAGACATCAGGAACTTCACGGCACAGATTAGCTGCTGTCTGCCCACAGTATGCTCCCGTTTGACTGCCTGCATTGACGATGCCTGGCAAAATTTGACCATTATATGCAACATAGTCAGAGCTTGCCCATACGCGGCTCACACCGCCACCACCACCTTCACAATTGTCGGTCGTTGGACAGTGACTGAGCCATACCCACTCTGACGATGCGCCTGGATAGCTGGGATTAGAGTTAGAGCCTGGGTTGAAGGTGACAGACCCTTGATTTGGCTTGCGGAATGCCGTACCACCAACACCTGTGACAAACGGATTAGCGGCGGGATCACTTACCTGTAAAGCATTTTTGCCTGTCAGCCCAGTACCAGCACCACAGTCATA
>CAXTWV010000240.1:0-3311 GCA_964248005.1 uncultured Ktedonobacteraceae bacterium
TCAGGGTGTAGGTAACAGTGAGTTTCCATTGCAAACGACGAAATGGAGAAACGATACGTTGTAGAGCAGCCATAATTTTTTCCCGATCACGAGTGGGTACACATATCACCAGTATAACATATAGATACGTAGACAGTGGTTGTGTGTTTCGTAGGGAATTTCCGTTCATCAAGAACCAATATCCTACTACTCTGGACGTATCAGGCAAAAAAACGTATGATGATACATGCTGACAGTTTGCTACAGGATAGGGGATGCTCATGCACGCGGATGATGGCAATTCGCACACGACTCGGTTTGATGATGAGGTGATACATTATAGTGATGTTGAGACAGATGAAGAGCCTCCACATCCTCTAGTAACATATGGGAATCGCCTTTTTGGTGTATTTGGTGTCAAAGTGGTAGGGCATCCTCTACCAGAGGAAGAAGAGAACGACGAGGGAGAGTTTGATGTTCGCATAACGTATGTACCTGATGAAGTACTCGATGCCGATACAGAACCTGACCTTGTAGAAGTGCGTCTTCTCACACTTGGAAAAAATACCTGGCAACGTACACGTCACAAACGTTTGTTGACCAGTCTTGTGCTAGTAGCTCTATGCGCATTGCTTGTCGGCATAACATTATTGGGGCATACACCTCTCAATTTCTTTCCGCTTTCATCGGTACACCCACAAGCCACACCGATAGCAGGTTTCACGCGGAACGATACATTTCCGCCTTCTAAAAATGCGGAGGCGAACCTTCTGATGTCAGTAGGATCCGATAATACAGTTATTGTAAATGCAGGTGCTATGCCTCAATACTGTCCCACGAGTACACTCCTGGGGCAAAGGCGACAGATCGGCAACTTTCCCGTGTGGCTGTCTGGTATAGATACGAAGACAGGCATGGTACATTTGCCCTCGCTCACTCTCAAAACAATGACAGGGTGGAAGGGTTGGGTGGTACATTTACAACTAGTAGCCCGGTATAAGTATCTTACGGAGATTAACTTAAATGTTCTCAATATCTATGGTTCCACGCCACCGCTTTTGCATAACCCATACACAGCGTCAGATAGTCAGCGTCTCTTTATTGATGCAAAGCATCCAATGGGCTTTCAGGGTACGAGCAACGCACCAACGATAGGAACCTGGGATATCTCATTGTATCTTCCCAGCGCAGGCTGTTACGCGATGAGTGCATCCTGGGGGCAAGGGCACTGGTTGATAAACTTCGCGGCTGGTCAATAAAGTTGATGTATAAACACGTACCACCGTGGGCGTTGCCCACGGTGGTACGTGTTTATACATCAACTTTATAACGTGTTTCCCACCAGTGCTTCGCGCTCCAGTGGCCCAATGGCGGCGATGGTAAGCGGACTCAGTGGTGAATAGCGGCGTAGGACGTTCAAGACTTGTTCTTGCGTCACGGAATCGATGGCTTCTTTAATCTCCTGCACTGTCTTGATTCTGCGCTCGTACCACCAGGAACGGGAAATCGCGCCCATGCGTGCGCCTGAACCTTCACTACGCATAATGGTTTCACTCTTCAATTGCACTTTGGCACGTTCCAGTTCGCCCTCAGTGATACCATCTTGCTCTAGTTTGCGCAATTCGTTAACGATCACTTCAAGACATTCATGGCCTTGTTCGGGCGTGGTTCCTGCATAGATACGCATGGCTCCGATATGCTTGTTTCCGGCAAGGCTCGCGGAGACGCCGTAGACCAAGCCACGCTTCTCACGGACCTCGACGAAGAGACGCGAGGCCATATTGCCACCAAGCACCTCGCTGATAATCATGCCTGCGTAGTAATCGGGATCGTTGTAGTTGGGGAACGGAAACATCATGCCGAGATGCTCCTGCTTGCCCTCTTGATGCTCCAATGACACACTTGTTGTGGGATGTGGCTCCTGTATTGGTGAGGGTGTAACCTGCCCTTCCCAGCTGCCAAACAAGCTCTGCATACGATCTACCACATGGTTCCAATCAAATTTGCCTGCGATGGCGAAAAGCGTGTTGTCAGGCTTATACCGATCCTGCCAGAAATCTTGCAGGTCCTTCCGTTGCAGCGTGCGTACACTTTCGTCCGTGCCAGATGCAAGGCGTGCGAGCGGTGTGCCTTTATAGAAGTTGGCACGCACGATATCAAAGATGCGACTCATTGGCTCATCGTCACGGCGACGGATTTCCTGTAGAATGATGTTACGTGTCTGGTCTAATTCACTTCTGGGGAAAGTGGGGGTGAGCAACAGTTCATGAATCAGGTCAAGTGTTGGGTCAAACTTGGTATTGACAATCTGCGACCACACCTGCGTGGTCTCCATACCTGTTCCTGCCCCTTTACGCGCACCAAGCGACTCGAATGCTTCATTGAGAGCACGTGCATCTTTCTTTTTCGTGCCTTGAAACAACATGTATTCAAAGAGGTGAGCAAGTCCCTGCTTATCCTCTGGCTCATGCACGACGGCGGCCTCTAGTTGGAAACCAAAGGTGATTGAGCTAAGACTTGGCATGTATTGCCCAATCAACTCAACGCCGTTGGGCATTTTATGATAAAAATAGTTTGGTGGGAGATTCGGCTGAATCTGTTGGTCGTCACTCATGTATGTTACATGTTCCTTTCTGAACAGGGATGTACACGGAAATAAGCTTAGTATATCACAGACAAAGAGGAGCACGTGCTACTGACAATGTATGCATCGCCAGTAGCACGTGCTCCTCTTTGTCAATGGGATGAGTAAAAGAGCGTTAGAGCGTACTATCTTACTCAGAAAACCTGTCGATGACGGCGTAGAAATCTTTGAGACGAAACGGCTCGTCAAGGACTTTCAAAGGATAGAGTTGGTGTTCAATGGTGAGCGTTTCATAGTATCCGTTGTTCGAGATAAGCAGGATTGGAAGATTGGGTATGATAGTACGTGCCTGCTCTACAACATGACGCCACGAAAAGCTCGTGTTTGGGTGGTCTCCAATAATCAACAATTCAAATTTCTTTTTACAACAGCATTGCTTTGAAAGTCTTAATGCTTCCAAACATGCTAATGGCGTTTGATAGGTAGTAGGTTGATGATGCCGCAATTCTAATGTGGCATACAACAAATCCTCTACCGCCGTGACCTCGTCCAGCACACATATCCTCATATCCACATCCTATGCCTCCCTGCATATCGACATAACATTCGGCGTAGTATAGCAAATAAGTTATTGTAAAGATATTAAAATTTGCTAAAGGTTTTCCCTGGGGATAGGTTAGAGTATTCTTTTTTGGCAATTGTTTAGGGGGGGGGGTGGGGTGATGAGGAACCGGCCGCGAGACAAGAG
>CAXTWV010000240.1:3321-5442 GCA_964248005.1 uncultured Ktedonobacteraceae bacterium
TTTTTGCGTCGTCCGCGTCCGTCCCCCGCGCCCTCCCCCCCCCCCCCCCCCCCCCCCCCCGATACCCTTGCCCAAACAGAACGATGAATGAGACAAAAAGAAACACTCATGTCTTGCTGTTGAGGAATACAGAACATGGGTGTTTTTCTAGTAACTACGCGGCTTTATAGCGTCGTACATCAACTTCTACGCCTTCACTTACGGCTGCTTCTGCAATCTGAGAAAGTCGTTTGCCTGTTAGCGCATCTACATACTCTTCGCCACAGGTTGTACAGATAAGGGCAGGGACATCACGGATAACAATGGTTGTTTCACCTCTTGCAAGGGCAACAATTGTAGTCCCTGGTTCAGTTTCTCCATATTGGCAGATAACACACTTCATGGCTGTTTCCTCCTAATCTTCATATTTGGTTCCCACTTGTCAAGGGTTGGCTCATATGCTGTTATCACGATTGCTTGCTGCTTGCTCCCGTTTTCTGCCACTACTACATGGATAGAGCGTCCATTCCATTGACCTAGCAGTAACTTTGCTGGAAAGGGGAATGCACTTGGATAATCTTCTATCACTTCACCATTCTGTAATATGTATTCTACACACTCATCAGAAATGGAGCGTGTAAACATAGATTGACGTGCATGAATGCGATAAATGAGGTCTTGATACTGCATTTGCACTCTCCCTCTACGCATTTTCCTATACTATATCACAGTAAGGAAACACTTCCATTATGCAGTGTAGAATGTGTAAACAATTAGCCTTTTGCTGTCATAATCGCTGATAAATGTGCTACAATTCATGTATTGATTTGCTCACAATGGCTTGTGATGCGATTCTAGCAAGCAAAGGAGACAAACATTGGATTTCTCTCTGACCGATGAACAGAAAATGGTTCAACAAACTGTACGTCGTTTCGTTGATCGTGAATTGATGCCACTGGAAAACGAGGTGATGCAGAGCGAGGGCAAATATCCTACAGGAATTGAGCCGAACCTGTATGAGTCGTTACAGCAGAAGGCAAAAGAGTTAGGCTTTTGGGGTATTAATACGCCTGAAGAGTATGGCGGCGCAGACCTTGGAGCTGTGATGAGTGCGCTCATCGCGATGGAGATAGGACGTACCCTTGTTCCTTTCACCTTTGGTGGAAGTGCCGACAATATTCTTTATCACGGCAACGAGCAGCAGAAGAAACAGTATCTTCTCCCCACTATCGAAGGCGAACGTACATCGTGTTTCGCGTTGACTGAACCAGGAGCGGGTTCCGATCCCTCGGCGATCAGCACAACGGCAGTTAAGGACGGCGACCACTGGGTTCTCAATGGGCAGAAGGTCTTTATCACAGGCGGTAATGAGGCCGATTTTGCCATGGTCCTCGCGGTGACTGACCGGACAAAGCCACCTCAAAATGGCGGCGTCACCTGCTTCCTGGTGGATCGTTCGATGGGCTGGACCTCGCGCCCAATTCCCACGATGGGTGGCTGGTCTCCTGCCGAGTTGTTCTTTGAGAATGTGCGCGTACCAGAAGACCATATCCTGGGCGAGATTGGACATGGCTTCTCGCTTGGTATGAAGTGGATTGGGCAGGGACGCTGGCTCATTGCATCGCGTTGTGTTGGTACCGCTGAGCGTCTGCTCCAGATGGCACTTGACTACTCGAAGCAACGCAAGACCTTTGGACAAGCCATCGCTGACCGTCAGGCTATTCAGTGGATGATTGCCGATTCCGCGGTGGAGATTCAAGCAACCAAATGGCTTGCCTTCCATGCGGCATGGAAAGCCGATCAAGGACAAGACAACCGTCACGAGGCAAGTATGGCAAAGCTCTACGGCTCCAACATGGTGAACCGCGTTGTTGACCGTGTGATGCAGATTCACGGTGGCATGGGCTATACCAAAGAGATGCCTATTGAACGCTGGTACCGCGATGTGCGCGTCACCCGCATCTATGAGGGAACAGACGAGATTCAACACTTTATTATTGCGCGTGATTTGTTGAAGGGATATGTCAAGCTTGGGGCGTGGGAGTAGGTTTTACAGCTCAGGTAGAAGTGGTATTTTGCGCCGAAAAACCAGGGTTTTTTGGGGGCCCATAAGATAGTACAGGGGGGGGTTTTTTAAAAATT
>CAXTWV010000240.1:5452-8119 GCA_964248005.1 uncultured Ktedonobacteraceae bacterium
TTGTAGCATATACCACCTGTACTCCTCTATTAAATGTCCTCAAAAAGCTCACTTACTTGACAACGAAATCCTGGTAAAAGAGGGCTTTCTAGCGTGTCATCTTCGGCAAGAGTGTTGTAGAGTGTCAGCACCGCGTTTTCACGTCGATAGACTTCGAGGGTTCGTGCTTGCCAATCCACCACCCAATATTCTTTAGCATTACGGCGAGAATAGAGTTTCAATTTCACTTCTCGATCACGATGCGCATTTGCCATACCTGGGGAGAGTATCTCAATCACTAGTTCTGGTGACTCGTGCAGTTTACCATCTGGCTGTAAAGCAGTTTTTAAGCGTTCTCTGCTAATCCATATCACATCAGGAACAACATTCATGTCAAAAGTACGGGCACTTAGAGCTAAGAATGAACATTAGGGTTCTCGATACTCATTCCTTCTTCATAAGCAACGGCAAAGAGACCTATATCAGCACTTACAAATATAGGCGTTACATTTAGTGGTGTAAGAGTTGTTCTTACTTTAAGTGCGCAGGCAAGCTGTATAGCATCATAAGCTCGCAGTTTGTGAGAGCGACAGAGATTTCCTGCTTGAGTATAGGTAGTAGAGATAACACGGACAATATTATATTGACGTTGCGCATCACGACGAAAACGGTTTATTATTTGGTCTCGCTCGGCTTCACCAATGCCACTAAGATGTTGTTCTCTTGCTTTACGACAAAACGTGGCTACGGCCTCTACTAGTGTCGCTTGTGCTACAATAATAGTATTGTTCGCACTCGGAAGACAAACATTCTTCATCCATTCACTACCCGTCTCAGTAACATACCTCTTAATAACTGCTGAAGTATCAAGAAAATATGTTCCCATTAGTATGGGCCTCGATCTTCAATTACCATTTCAGATGCAGGTTTACCTTGACCAAAAAGATGTGCAAGGTACTCTCTTTCGGCATCTTCTTCAAGGGTACTTATTTCATTCGTTGGAATGTACTCAGTCACACCTTCATGATAGAGATAATCTTGTACGTTCTGATGACTCAAAGAATCTAATGTAGACGAAGCTGACGGTCGGATGTATCGAGTTAATATCTCGTGAAGGATTGCTTCAAATGGTCTACCACTCTTCGCTGCTTCTGTTGAAAATGCTATATATTCTTCGTCAGTCAATTTGATATGCATTTCGTAAGCCATAAATTCTCTCCTACGATCATACAGAACACTTACATTTTACCTATTTATTTTAGCACTAAATCAGAGTTTATTCTATGCTCATCAAAAGTATTTCGTGGCTTTATCTTCTTTGAGCTTGCGACATGTTAGCGCGAAGGGATATAATGAGGGCCTATAACACATCCTGCCTCTTACTATTAGCAGCAAGCAATACACGAAAGAAGCCTTTATGTCCCGCACTGAACACGCCCCGGAACTGAGAGAACACACACAAAAATGGTATGCACCTTTTACGAAAGGGTTGTTGTGGCAGAACCGTACTCTCTTAGCGGTCTCGCTGGCAGTGTGTGCGGCTTATTCAGGTGTTGGCATGGTCGGACCTGTACGTGTGCTGTATGCGCAATCACGTGGGGCATCACTGACGGTTATTGGCTTGATGGCTTCGGCCTATCTGTTCTCAAGTTTTCTTTTCCAGTATCCCATAGGTTGGCTGGCAGACCGATGGGGACGCAAACAAGTGATGTTGTTTGGATTGATACTACAAGCTGTTTTGTCCACGGTCTATCTCGTTGTTGCTGATCCGATTACCTTTGTGGTACTACGCTTCATAGAGGGCATAGGGACGGCAGCGTTATTGCCTGCGGCGCGTGCCTTGATTATTGACGAGATACCGCTGGAGAAGCAAGGCGAGGCATATGGCATCTTTGGCGCGTTCTTCAATGCAGGCTTTTTACTTGGTCCAGGCATTGGTGGCTTCCTGGCATCATTCGGCTACTCAGCCGCCTTTATCGGTTCCGTTGTATTTCGCGTCGTTGCTGTAGGAATTATGCTCTTCATGGTGCGCAACACAAGGCCAGGGCTTGTACAGACATCTACGATAAAACCTCGCTTCTCGTATACCTCTCTCTTCACATTGCCACTTCTGGCTGCATACCTGATCGCTTTTGGTGATTACCTGTATCTGGGCTTTGACCAAACGTTGATGCCTCTATGGATGCATGACCACCTTGGAGCTTCGGTAACACTTATCGGCATCACCTATATGATGTGGGCTATTCCCAATGTCCTCTTATCAGCATTTGGGGGACAGGTCGCGGACCGCACACGCTACCGCTCGTGGTTGATTCTTGTCTTCGGGTTGGCACAGGTACCACTTTATCTCATTTATGGGTTTGCCAATATAGTACTGATTGTAATTATCGCCTTCACCATACATGGCATCGTGTATGCATTTATACAACCCGCCATTGACGCACATGTCGCGGCATCCTCAGCCAGCAATGTACGCGCACAGGTGCAGGGTGTCTATGGGTCTTTTGGTCTGATTGGAGCCTTTGTCGGTGCCAGTGGTTTTAGTCAACTGTATAGCATCAATTTCCGCTACCCGCTCTTTGTGCTGGGCATCGGGTATGGTATCTGTGTGCTTATTGGCGGTCTCACGATTCTAGCGTTAGAACGTCGGAAATACAGGCAAGTATAAGCTGGATTGCATAATGTGCC
>CAXTWV010000241.1:0-8080 GCA_964248005.1 uncultured Ktedonobacteraceae bacterium
AGCATCTGGGCGCGTTCGATGGCGTCGAGCGCAACCTTCGCGGCGCGGTCGCCAATCGCATGAATGGCAATTGTCAGTCCCATCTCGGTTGCGTCATTGACTGTATCAAGCATCTCCTGTTCAGGAATGGTCAGGATACCATAGTTGCCAGGAGAACCCTCAAAGCTTTCAAGCATCGCGGCGGTTTGTGAACCAAGCGTACCATCAGCGAATATCTTGATGCCTCCCACGCGGAGCAAGTCGCTCTCTTCATTATTGATGCCCTGATCGCGGAGTTGTGGTAGCATCTGACGTGGCAAAATCATCCGCACACGCACGCCAAGCTTGCCTTCATCGCGTAACTCTTGAAAGAGATGAAGGGAAGTGTCGCCCTCAATATCGTGAATGGTGGTGATACCACTACTCTGCAACTGGGCTATTGTGCGTTCTATCAGCGTGCGATTCATCGCTGGATTTGAGGAGCCAATTACGTTGAAGACAAGACTCGTTGCTCCCTCTTCCTGTAGCACACCTGTCGGCTCTCCTGACCCATCGCGTAGAATATTCCCCGTTTCGGGCTGTGCAGTCTCGGCTGTGATGCTTGCGCGTTGCAACGCTAAAGAATTGACCCATAACAGGTGTCCATCTTTACTGGATAACGCAACGGGATGAGCAGGTGCGGCGGCATCGAGCGAAGCCTTAGAAGGAAAATGTGTGTTAGTCCAGAGGTTTTGGTCCCACTGCCCACCTTGTATCCACTCTCCGCTTGGTGTCTGACTGGCTCGTTCCCGTACAAGTTCTGCGACCTCAGCTTCGCTCGTTGCGTTGCGTGCGTTGATGCGGTTCTGCATATGGGCGGTGTGGAGCAGGTGAATGTGCGCGTCGATAAAGCCCGGTACGACCGTCTTGCCCTTCAGGTCTATGATCTGCGTATGCTGCCCCCCGACGCGCCGTACCTCATCATTTGTGCCAACCGCTATGATGTGTCCGTGGGTATCGTCGATTGCCATCGCCTGAGCATGTGGTTGTGATGCGTCCATTGTATATATGTTGCCATTCAGATAGAGGATGGTTGTCATAATTAAGAGTCCTTTCCATCTCAATTGTAGTTGTTATGCTGCGTGACAAGGTGACGTGGGCGACATGACAGGGGCAAGCCCTGTCACTACTATATTCGGACTCGCGTGGCAAGCCACGCCGTGGTGCGGTGGGTCAGTATAGTAGTGACAGGGCTTGCCCCTGTCGTGTCCTACGCCATGTCCTACGCCGTCCTGTCGCCGCAATATGTATATCACACCATAAATCTCATAATCGCTTGAGCCAGCATGTGTGGATGCTGTAATTGTATATCGTGCGAGGTGTCGGGCATCCACAACACGGAGCAGCGTGGAATGACTTCGGCGACCTGGGCCGCCATGTAGCCTTTCGCTATGGCAAACTCGTCGGTATGCTCAAGTTGCTCTGGAAATTCTTTGTCGGGCTGAGGTTCGCCAGCGGCGGGAATGAGCAGGACTGGACTCGTCAATTTACTGTAGTACGAGAGGGCGCGATCATCCCACAGCGATTCGCGGATGCGACGCTGATTGTCGGTTTGCAGACATTCTTCAAGGCGTCCATCGCGCAGTTCTCGCACCGTCTTGAGCAGAATTGCCTCCACCTCTGGCGACCAGAACGAGCGCATTTCTTCGCGCATAGCGTCCACAAAGGCTGTTTTTGAGACATAGAGGTGTTTTGTATCGGTCTCGCGGATAAAACGGTCACGCGTCATGCCGGGCCAGTGGCGTGGCTCCACGTGTGGACAGTCAACGAGGATGAGGTGACTGATTAATGCAGGGTGTCGAGCCGCTAGCACAAGTGCCACACGTGCGCCCCAGCCATGTCCAACAAGCGTGACCTGACCGAGGCCAAGAGCTGCCATGCCTTGTACCGCGTCTTCCGCAATGGTCGTGAGGTCATAGCCGTTTGTCGGCTTCGCGCTATCGCCATGTCCACGCTGATCGAAGGCAACAACAAGATGTGTATGGCACAGGTCTTGCGCGACTAGACGCCATGTATCAGCCGTTGCACCAAGTCCATGGAGTAACACAATTGGTATTTCATCGCTGCCCTGCACTACTGTCTGCTGTTGTTCATCGCCATTTCCTATCGGGTCCCATTCGAGATAGTGTAAACGTATATCATCGGTATCAACAAAAGAGCTACGAGGCTCAATCATGTTCCTACCTCTCTCTAATTATTGCGCGAAAGTAAGAAGACGCTTGCCACGATCAAAACACCACCAAGTATGGTGATTGGGGTCAATTGTTCGTGCAGTAGGAGAACTGCCAGTACCGTTCCAAGGAGTGGTTGAATAAAGAGTGTGACAGCCGCCGCCGAACCATCTACTCTTGTCAGGCCCTGAAACCATGCAAGGTAGCCAAACACGGTCGTAACGAGAGCCATCCATCCCAAACTCATCCATCCAAGTGTACTTAACGGATGCCAGCCGAAAGAAAGTATCTGCCAACCAGCGAGGGGCAGCCAGAATAGTGTACTGCCAACAATTGCGGCGGAAACGACGAGCAATGGCGAATGTTTCACCAGTAACGATTTCCCGCGTATCGTATAAAATGCCTCGAAAATAAGTGCTAGCACGACAAGCAGGTCCCCAAAAATACGCCACACCCCCCCACCGGAAGGAATATTCGGTATAAAACTGCGTTCGACAATCAGGTACACGCCTAGCAGCCCAAGCAACATAAGCCCAACATGGAGCAGTTGAAAACGTTCATGTAACAAAAGCCACGCAAAAACTGCCGTAAACACTGACTCGCTACTGATCAGCAGGGCTACATCGGAGGCTGTTGTTAAGGCTAACCCACCGTACTCAAGCAATTTGGTGATGACAAAGCCCGTGAGTGCGAGTAAGAGGAGTTGGGGAATATCGCGCAATGTGAAGCGTATCTCTTTGCGTTTATACAGCAATAAAGGGATGAGGAACACTGATGCAAGACACATACGTAACGCACTAAGCATAGTGACAGAGATGTCTTGTAGAATGAATTTGCCTGCAACATAGCTTGTCGCCCATAGTGTATTCGCCAGAATAAGTAGAAACCAGGAAAACGTATGACGAGGTGATGATGATGGGGATGTCCTACTACTTTCTGCGGTAGACAAAATGGTACTCCTTACTAGCACGAGCGGGTATGCACCTTGTATGATATAGGTAGAAGAGGGTAATTGTCAAACGCAATTGACAGCGAGACGTTTGTCCCGTACACTACATTTATATAGTTATATATAGTATACTGTTATAGAATTTGCAATATATCACACTCAATACGACACATACCTGTTCTATGCCTGTCAAAGGACTTCATCGGTATACTATCTCTTCGCGTACATAGCCCAGTGCGCTTGAGAGATAAGGGGGAAGCCGTCATGAACAGTATCCAATGCCCAAACTGTGAAAAAGCGTTACCAGAATACGCGAATTACTGTGCCAACTGTGGGGAATCCATGACTTCACCGGGGCATGTGTCCGCACGTTTCATCGCGGTAGAAAAAGATGCGTTTCAGGGTCCTCACTTTTTTCCTGTGAGTCAGCCGCAAGTACCCACGCTACCAGGAAAAACACGAACTGCGACAGTCAATGCAGCACAGCATGGACGCTACGCTAACACGTATCCCCGAACGTCGCCGCAAGGGGGACAACAGTATCCCGTACAGGATGTCGTTGCGCAACTTCATGCGGAGGATGCGCGTCCTTTAACGTGGCAAAAAGTGCTTGATACCCCTGCTTTGCTAGAAGATATTCCCGTGTCGCCGCGCCCCACCTCACCACGTCATACGAAGGTAACGCCTTTACCAACCAAAAACTCCCCTGTAGCATCGCGTATTCCTCCTGTTCTTTTCTTTTGGCTGAGTCTCACAGTAGCTCTTATTTTGTCGCTTGCTGGCGTATTCGGTATCTTTGTCTCTTTTGGACATGGCACAACAGGCACCCATACACCAACGCTTATTGCATCATCGAACATTGCGGCTATTGGCGCCACGTTGGAATTGCATGGCAGCAATTTTACTCCAAATGTGCGTGTTGGTCTGACTCGTGACGCTATTCTTCCCATTGCTGATACTGGCGGTGCCTCTATCATTCAAGCCGATGGTAAAGGGAATTTTACAGATACAGTGATCATTTCACCTGATTGGCAAGCAGGCATACACACCATTAATGCGGAGGACGCAAAGCTACACAAAATAGCACGTTTTTCCCTGCTTGTCACGGGAAAGAGTGCCTCGCTACGCCCTGCGCATTTTACGATTTCGGATACCATGCTCAACCTCGGTACTGGTGATAGCGCGACCAACTCTACACAGGCGATTGTGTTAGGCAATACAGGTGGAGGACAAATCACCTGGCAAGCGAGCACCGACTCACCATGGCTTGTACTCTCGCCTGACAACGGCACATTCGCGGCAGGCACCAAGGCACAAGTGACGATTGCGGTAGACCGTGCGAATCTGCATCCCGGTCCCTACACGGCACACGTGAACTTCTTATCGAATGTCGGTAGTAGTAGTGTCACCGTCAAGATGCAGGTGATACCGCTCAATCCAGGGAATGACGCTGTACTGCAACTCAGCCCTGCCGTGCTCTCCTTTACTGCTCCTGATGGTGACGTAGCACCACCAGCACAGAGCATCACGATCAGTAATCCAGGCGTACTTCCATTACAATGGAGTGTCTCGACAAACGCCCCGTGGCTCGCGGTCTCGCCCAATTCTGGCAGCGTGCAGAATGCTTCATCTAGTGGTACTACTATCGCTACAACGCAAGGTGCCGCGACACAAACTGTCAGCGTGAGTATCAATAACAGTAATCTTCTTCCTGGAACCTATAGTGGCATGATTACCTTCAGTGGTCAGGGACAGGTGAAGGATAGCCCACAGGACGTACTGGTGACAGTTACGATCACGCCACAGTGTAGTTTGCAGGTATCGCCTTCGTTACTAACCTTCGCGAGTGTGTATCAGCAACCAGCACTGACCAGCAAGACAATCAATGTTGGAGTTTCGCAGAGCAGTTGTGCCACGCCTCTTCCGTGGAGCGCGACAACGACCTCTTCCTGGCTTGTACTTGGTACCAATAGTGGCACGACGCCTGCAAATCCGTCGGTGAGTGTCAACAGTACTGGTCTGCAGCCAGGAACGTATACCAGTTCAATTGTCTTCACGACCGTGTCTGGAACAGAAACGCTTCCCGTCTCGTTTACTGTGAGTCAAGCTGCATCACCCATTATGAGTGTATCTTCATCTACACTTGCATACACGGGTGTTGTCGGACAACCAGGTCCGGCCTCGCAAAGCGTTGTTGTCACAAATTCGGCTAGTGGCGTCCTCAAGTGGCAAGCAAGCGTTGCGACGAGTATTGGAGGCAACTGGCTCAGTGTGACACCAAATAGTGGCAGTCTTACAGGTTCTCAATCGTCAGCTCTATCGGTTTCAGTCGCACCATTAAGTACTCCTGGTACCTACAACGGGACTGTGACTTTGACTGGTACTGACGGAGCAGGAAATGCCATTCCTGGTAGCTCTCAGGTTATTCCCGTAAGCTTTGTCGTGCAAGGTGCATGCGCGGTCGCAACAGGACCTACAGCGTTAACCTTTACAAGTGTTGTTGGTCAGGTTGCCGTGACACCGCAAACACTGACCATCGCGGCAAGTGGCGCATGTACACAGGGCATTACCTGGACCGCAACATCTGCTGCTAGTTGGCTTGTACCCACACCCGCAACGGGTACTGCAACGCTTGCGACTGCAGGGAAGAGTAGTATTGGTATCGCCTCAGCAACGCTCAAGGCTGGAAGTTATACCTCTACTGTGACTGTGACCGCGGTTGATAAAGCGACACATCATGCCGTTGGTGTACCTGTGGTGGTATCCGTTGCCTTGACAGTGCAGCAAGCCTGTACACTACAAGCACCCTCAGTGGCAACTGAGGCATTCACCACCGTCGCTGGAAAAAATCCAGCCGCGCAGACCTTCTCATTGGCGGTTAGTGGCGTGTGTACAGGAAATGTGACGGTCGCACCAACCGTTACGCTAGGCAGTGGTACAGGTTGGTTGACGGTTACGCCTACTGTGGCAACTGTGTTAAGTGGTGGTACAGCAACATTTGCAGCGACGGTCATTGGTACCGGACTAAAAGCTGGTTCATATGGTGGTTCAATTACGCTCGCAGGCGTCAATGGCGGTGCAACTATTGCAGGTAGCCCACAAACAGTAGGTATTACGGTAACTGTATCCGCGCCAGGATCACTTGCCGCAAGTGCTGGCACGGCTGGTACGCACGGTACAGATGGTGTGACAACGCAACCTGTCAACATTGCGAACACGGGTGGTACCGCCTTGAACTGGACTGCATCGCTTTCAAATGCACCGTCGTTTGTTTCGCTTGGGACAGCTTCGGGGACACTTGCGGCTGGCACCAATACATCAACAGGCGTTGTCGTCAATGCCGCGAATGCTGTTGCTGGTAACTATACAGCGAACGTGACCATCACCGCAACCGATCCTGCAACAGGTTTGGCTGCGGCTGGTAGTCCTGCGACCGTCACCATTACGATCAATATCGCGCCACCGTCGATGCAGGTCAACACAACAAACCTGACCTACTCAACACCTGCTGGCATCAATCCGGCTGGTCAATCTATCAACATCACGAATATTGGTGGTGGCACGCTCACATGGACAACTGGTACACCTTCTGCCTCCTGGCTAAGTGTTAGCCCGGCAAGTGGAAGTGACACACCAAACGTCACATCGTCGCCAACATTCAGTGTGAACGTCTCTAATGTTGCGGCTGGTACCTATACCGCAACGGTGGCTATCACGCCTTCAGTAGGCTCCGCTGTGACTGTAACAGTTACACTTACTGTGACGGCAGTTGTCACACCAACACCAGTGCCGACCACTGTCCCGACGCCAACGCCCACTGTCGGCGTCACGCCAACTGCAACGCCCACTACTGTCCCGACGCCAACGCCCACAGCGCAACTTACCCCCACTCCAACCACGGGGGTGACACCA
Source organism: uncultured Ktedonobacteraceae bacterium (assembly GCA_964248005.1). GTDB lineage: Bacteria > Chloroflexota > Ktedonobacteria > Ktedonobacterales > Ktedonobacteraceae > JBBQVS01. The sequence continues at coordinate 7,051 of CAXTWV010000241.1, forward strand.
ACGCCAACACCGTAGTAGACTGTCAATGCACATTTGTGGGAAGAGAGATACGTTTGAGTTGAATCCCTGTACGGGTCTGATTTTATCACATCCCTGTGCCAGTAGACGATGTTGGAGGACTTGTTGAAACGTATTCTCAATCCTGTGGACGAGATCGACTGGCGCGAGGGTGTGATGAAATCAGACCCATACAGGGTTGCTAATAGAGCATGGATCACCCATCACTGTTGTTACCTGTACAAATAGACAGGCTCCTTCCAGATGATTCATACTGCTCCATAAACTGGCGGAACTGGCGGCGTAGAAAATCCGTGGCACGGCTATACTACCAATGTGCAGAGGAACCCGTTGGTGGAGGACCTGCAATTGGCGACACATTGACTGTGGAACCCGATGTGAAACCGATTGTTCGCACGAATGCTCAAGAATGTGTACAGTTATCCTGCGAGCGAGGCGCGATTACGAGACACAAACATACGAGGGTATTTGGGCGAGAGGTGTCATCGGATATGGCATCGTTGGTCCTCTCCAAGGGGAACCCAATAAAATATATGAACTAATATATGTAAAGAGACAGGGAAGGAGCAACTATCATGGGTCAGTGGGCCTACAAAGTTGTCTATATTGACTATCGTGGGCGTATCTCTAGCGAGGGTCTTGAGACCTTAATTGGAGACGAGCGACGCAGCACATTCGCACGCCGCTACATGGACGGCCTGGGCCGCGACGGATGGGAACTGGTTGGCATTCAGTCGCTGACCTCTAACTCGGCATACTACATCTTCAAGCGTCCAGCACGCGAAGGTGACTATGCTGAGCCTGCTCCATCAGCCTCAGCGCAACAGCCAACCCCCGAAGTACCACCAACACAAACCGGTGGTCCAACCGTTGAGTCTGTATAGATGAGATAATGTAGGGGTCTAATTCATTACACCCTATGGGCAAGTCCATATGTTTGGGAGATTGATGAAACGTTTCTCACATCCTTCGACATTATGCATTGCCAACAGGGTGTAATGAATTAGACCCC
>CAXTWV010000242.1:0-8073 GCA_964248005.1 uncultured Ktedonobacteraceae bacterium
AGATATCACCGTAAATCTTTTATCATCGTATTGGTTAAATACGGTGAGGTAAACGTTGTCTTCTCTCCTGTCTGCCCATTAGGTACGGGAAAGAGACGCGCCGAGAGTGGTTTGCGTAGGCGCACGGCGAGAGTTGCAACATCCAATAACAGACGCGCGATTGCCTCAACGGGTGTATCCCCCGCTAATGGAATTGTGTCTAAGCCAGTTCCACAGACAGCAGAGTACAACAGCAACTGGTGTACATGCAATAATCCCTCTTCCCAACGCTGTCCCAGCACAGTGTCCTCTAAAACAGGTAACATCACGCCATTATAGCCACATGTTGGAAGCCCTGTACTCTTTAACGCTGTTGTAAGAGCTGCGACCGTCGCGAGTGTTCCGGCTGAACTCAGTGGGCTATTGCTATAACGTTCTATAGCAGCAACAATGCTATCATCCGCAAGTGGTGCTGGCGAAAGATCAACACCGCCAAAAGCTATATTTTTCTCTGCCGCAAATGCTTGTCCAAGTGCCACAATCGGTGTGACATGCTCAATGAGTGCATCCCTCACACGTTCAGTCATCTGAGTAAGCGTTCCAGCTTGTTCTGCTAAAGCTGTTGTCACCATACTTGCCCCCTGTAGACCAAGCGAGAGACTCGTTGGTCCAGCATGATACGCAGTAGGAAAGAATGGGCATCCGGCTTCAACACAGGCAAGCATAGCAAAACGGAAGTTGCCAAATCCCTCATCTGTTTCGTGTGCCAACGTCTGCATCACGTGTGCTATAGGAAGAGCTGCATCTTCGCGTAGACCGTGCTCTGTACTTGCAAGTTGTACCGTCATGTTTAATGCCGTTGTGGTCGCGAGTATATCGACAACCTGTTTAACTTGTTTCAAAGACTCCGTAGGACGTGCAGCGTGAATTGTGCCGAGCGAACAAAAGCTGAGGTCAACATCATCAAGCATTTTTTGTAGAGATTGTGCATAGGCGAGTCGCCGAGGGGCAGACCAGTCAGGAAGATCATCAAATAATGGGCGTGTTGAAAGACGAAGCGTTTGTACTTCGTAACCAGCATCTGTATGGCGTGTATGAGCAGTATGTAGCAGGTTGCTAGCTTGCTGAATAGTTGATGCTGGGATAGGATGCGGGTCTGCAAGGCCAAGCGTAAGTGTACGGATAGGTGGGAACATGAAGTATTTCCTTACTCTTCTTCCAGAGCTTGAATCTGTGTACTGACATTGGATTGCACATAATTGAGGGCAGTGGCGGTGCGTGTAAAGTTTAACGTTGTGGCAAGTGTGCGAAAGGTTGTAAGTTGTCGCACCTCCATACGATCCTCCCACTATCAATAATATTGATAATATGTATTAAAAACAATCGTTGGTAAGTATCATATCACTCGTGTAGAATAATAAGCACGTTTGTTAGACGACGAAAGAGGACATGTTAGTCTTATTCTCCGCGTATTTTTACACACCACAAAACTTATATTGGTACAGCCTTGACACATGCTCTTTTTCTCAGTATACTTTCTTTAATGAAAAAATATTTTTCATTAATTTAGAGAAGAGGAGCATTTGATGGCTGATAGCATAACACTCTCAAGGCCGTTAATCGCCCGAAGAGAAAAAAATCTTACACACCTCGTAACGCTTCGGTTGGTTACGGGTTATACGTTGCTTGTTATATCGCTTGTTGGCTTGCTTGGAGGTGATTGGGACATTCAATGGCACGCAACGGTTGGACGTGATCGCACATTTACGCCACCACATGACATGATTCTAGTCAGCCTTGCGCTGGTAGGTATCGTAGCACTTGTTCACATTCTGATTGAGACGCGGTGGGCGGGACACAATTCCGAGCTAGTGCAAAACAGCACAGACTTTCTAGGAACGCTACATAGTTCTTTAGGCTCTTACATCGTTGGCTTCGGAGCCATCTGTTCCGCCGTCGCCTTTCCGCTCGATACCTACTGGCATTCGCTCTATGGCATTGACGTTTCGCTGTGGGCACCATTCCATACGATGCTTTACATGGGCGGTGTACTCTCTACTCTCGGCATCACATACATGTTTCTCTCGACAGCGCATATCGCGCAGGGATTGCAACAGAAATGGCAGATGCGACTGGGTTATACAGGAGTAATTGTCACATTGGGTACATTGCTCTCTAAGTCGTGTACGTTTCTTACTCCCGCACTACAGGGACATAGTATCAACCTCGGCTTAGGTGCCATCAGCATATACCCGTTGCTTTTGTCGATATGTGCTACGTTTATATGCATACTCGCAGTACGTGTCGTGCGCTGGCCTGGCACTGCCACGCTCACCGTCATTACCTTCCTGGTGGTCTATCTGCTCGTTAACACGTTTGTGCCGCCAATGATGACGTGGTTGGTCCAAGCAGAGCATCAAACATACCTGGCACGCGCCGCACGCATCGGTTCGCACGTTATTCCCCTATTAGGGCAAAGTCCCTTGCTGCTCCTCACCGGACTGAGTATAGATAGCGTCAATTTGCTTGGCAAACGCGCTTCTTGGTCAGCCTCCACACTCAACTGGGCTATAGCGTTCGCGGCGGGCGTGAGTACAACAGTTGTTGCGGGAGGAACACTACTTACTCTAGGAGCCGCACTTGCGCGTGGACAAGCTACACATGGGAGTCATCTAGCTATTCCGTTTCTGCTCTCGCTTGTGTTTGCTGTGCTTGGCGGCCTTCTTGCAAGTTGGCTTGGTATAGCTGTAAGTAAGACGGTACAGGATTTGAGGAGGTAGCAACACATGCGTAAATTCATACAAGTTTTCTTGCTCCTGTTTGCGATTAGCTCACTCATCGTCACTGGTATAGCGTTTTATCGCATCGTACTAGCCTCAACCATTCATGGTGCTCCAGTACGCTTTGTCGATGCAACAGCAGGACCGTATTCTCTCAAAGTCGCCTTTTATAACAACCCAATCAACGCGGGCGATGCTATACCCTTTGCCATTGCTCCTACAAGCAACACACGGGGAACACTTCACTATACTGTCACGGCTACACCTGGTCCTGGCGTCTCAGGCACATTGACACAGAGCGACATCTCTTCGCAACAAAGCACTCCCTATGGGACGCCTGGCAGTATTACCTTTGTGACCCGTGGAGCTTGGACTCTGCATATCACCGTCAACGGCTCAATTGGACAGGGGCAGGCTGATATTCCTATCACCACAGTTGCACCACCTGCTATGCCCGCATGGTTAGCCTGGAATATTGGTTTGTTACCTGTATATGGCCTGCTCGTCTTCTGGATTACACAGATGGTGCGAAAGCGCACTACCCAAATCACTGCAATACAACCAGCATTCAAAGAGCAGCATGTAGAGATACGAGGAGTATGAGCTATGGCACGAGCGGCTGATCCGCATCGCCGTGAGGAAATTTTGCAAGCGGCGACTGAAGTGTTTCTTGAACAAGGTTATAGTGAGGCACGTCTTGCCGATATTGCTAAACGAGCGGGTGTCGTCATCAGCACCCTCTATCTCTACTTTGACTCGAAAGAGGCAATGGTGCGTGCGATTGCACAACAAAGTCAGAAAGAGTTACTGGATCAATTGCTGCCTGTGGTTGAGCATCTTACGGGGCGAGCGGACGTTGAGCAGTTTATCGGAATTGTAGCTGCTTTTGCCACAAGCCATCGGGATCAGCTACGCATTTTTCAGTTAGATAGTGGACTCAATGGCGTGCGTCTTCGTAATCCTAGGCCACAGCAGGGACCACGCGTTCAGCAAGGCATACACGCCATTCATACACAGATAGAGGAGGGGCACCTTTACCCTTACGACTCATCGTTCATCATCGAAATGCTGATCGGCTTTCTGCGTTGGTTCGTGACCACCTACGCTGTTCTTGAGGAAGAAGAAACCACTTCATTCAAAGAGTTTTGCGTACAGTGGTTATGCAATGCGCTTCTACGTTCAAAGTAACTTCCGCACAATTTGGCAATTTGTCTTGATTTGTACTCCCGTTCTAAGTATACTTTGTCTTGACAGATGTTATCTGTTTGCCCTACAATCAACCCTGCATATCACGGAGAGAGCGGGAGACTAGAGTTCATGATAGACACGACAGGTTCCAGCGCGGACAAGCTTGAGCAACAGTTTGGCAACTATCGGCTTGTTCGTCCACTTGGCACGGGCGGCTTTGCGGAGGTCTATCTAGGCGAACACATTCACTTATATACACAGGCAGCAATTAAGATATTGCATACTCGTATGACGGCGGAAGAACGGGAAGATTTTCGGACGGAAGCACTCACTATTGCTCATCTGAAACACCCAAATATTGTGCGCGTCCTCGAATTTGGCTTTCAAGATAACGTCACTCCCTATCTCGTGATGGATTACGCGCCAAATGGCTCACTGCGTTCTCATTATAGAGGAAGCATACCACTTACCACGCTCCTTCCCACCATTAAGGCTATAGCGGCTGCACTTGACTATGCGCATCAACAAAACATTGTCCATAGAGACATCAAGCCCGATAACATGCTACTGGGCGCGAATGGCGAGGTTCTGTTGAGTGATTTTGGTATTGCGGTGGCGGCACTGACGACAGGAGTACAACAAACGCAGGATGCGACAGGCACACCGGCATACATGGCTCCTGAGCAATTTCAAGGCAAGCCACGTCCGGCGAGCGATCAATATGCACTAGCTGTTACTATCTACGAATGGCTGTGTGGAAAACGTCCCTTCGACGGTGATGCAACCGCGCTGGGCTATCAGCACGTGCATGTCGCACCACCCTCACTGCGTACACAACAACCCACGATTACGCCTCTGCTAGAGCGTGTCGTCTTCAAGGCACTGGCAAAAGACCCACATCAACGCTTTGCCAGCGTGAGCGCGTTCGCTGATACACTAGAACAGGTGGCACTCGCTGATGCACAGGAAGAGCCGCATAGTGCAACCACTCTGCGAGAATATGAAGTTCATCAGCATGATGAGCAAGAGTGTTTTCTGTGCCTCTTCGCGAAGGTGCGTCCACATGCGGAGATGGAATGGCCTTGCGTAGAAAAAAAGCTTCAGGGACATCTTCTCTCGGCACAAGAACGTATGGTGAACGATAAACTTACGCCATGCATTACGGTTGACCTCGGCACAAAACTCGCGGTCATCGCCTTGCCCGCCGACTACTATCGCGAGCTGATACGTGATATCGTAGCTCGTGGCAAGACTATACGAAGGATGCCTATTACTCTTTATCACCTTCCTGCACCTACGGATGTAACGGAATATAAGGGAAAACCGCTCTATCGCTATATAGCCTATCCGAACACATTAGCGGTGCTGGAACCTGACACATTGCTCAACATCACAGACTTGAGTCAGGCGGACTATTGTAACCGAAAATATTTGCTGAATCGCTTGATTTCTTCGCCGCCCTCCACGGCTTCCATTCGAGGTAATCTGATTCATGCATGTTTCACGAAGTTGCTCAAACACGATCCTACGACCACAAATACAAACAAGACATCGTTAGACATGCTACGCGAGACGTTTGAGGAAGTTCTAGCCACGAGTAGTATGGAAATGGCTCTGGCGAACGTCTCCGCCGACACCATGCGTATTGATGTGCAACCACACCTCGAAAGTCTCGCCGTCTGGTACGACAGCAACCGTATCAGCTTGTGGGGAAATAGCGATGAAGCGTATGTGGTACGTGCGGAAACATTTCTGCTTGTGCCAGAAATTGGCCTACGTGGACGCTTGGATGTGTATTGGGAACAGCCAATGAATCAATCGTTGCTTGAATTGAAGACGGGAAGTTTATCAAGGAACAGCCCCAAAAGTGAGCATACACAGCAGGTACACGGCTATCAAGCGTTACTTGCGGTTCGCCAAAACTCCAAGATGAATAAGGCAAAAGCACAACTTCTTTATAGTGGGACACCGGGGCAAGCAAGCGGTTTTGGTCTTCGCCTGGATACAAGAACGCTACAACGTATCACGACGGTGCGCAACACGCTTATCTTGAGTCACGCGACAGGTACACCGCCAGCACCACCAGCACCCAGAAAATGTACAAAGTGTTCCATGCTCAACACCTGCGAACGTGTCTCTTCACTGCTAGATTGGCAACCACCGCAGCCAGTACTAGACCCGCAACCTGAACAGGATGCAGCAGAGCCTAGCGTTCCCGCGTCTACACGGCAACCAAAAGTAGATAATCCAGAAGATCGAACCTTGTTTACACACTACTATAACCTGCTTCAGTTAGAAGGCAAAGCAGGAGAGGATGCACTGGCATTGCTCTGGAAAAACTCTGTTGATGAACGCATAGCGTTAGGCAAGACAATTATCTGCACTCTGTTTCTTCAACATGAACGCGTCAATGATGGTTGGGAACAATCGTTTGCGTGTGATAATCAGTCGGAGTTACGCGAAGGGGACGAAATTCTCTTGAGTCGCAACAATCCAATTACGGGTGAGGTTGTCACGGGCACGATTATGAAGATTAGTGCTCGTGAGGTCACAGTCTGGACACGTGAACTCCTGGAAGGGCCGATTACGGATACCGACTCGATTGTGATTGATAGTTATGGCAACGATCTTGTGCATGTACGCACACTGCAAAACTTGTTGCGCTGGCTCAATGTAGAACCACAGCACTTACGTGATCTTGTGGCTGGGAGAGTACGTCCACGCTTCGTGGGCGTTCAAGTGCCAGCACGTAAAGACTTCAATACAGAACAAAATACAGCAGTTGAGCGTGCGGTGCAGATGCAGGACTATGTGCTCATACAGGGACCGCCGGGAACGGGCAAGACAAGCGTTATTGCTGAGATCGTTAAACGCCTGACACAACAGGGACAGCGTGTCTTGCTAGCGGCCTTCACCAATCAAGCGGTAGATAATATGCTCAAACGTCTCGCGAAAGAAGGCTTTTCTGACTTTGTACGACTTGGGCATGAACGGAGTGTCCATTCTGATATAGAACCTTACCTGCTCAAAGAGCGTGTAAACCAGCGTGTGCAAGCAGAGACAACGGGTACAAACAGTGTGCTAGATATTCTGCGTGAAACGCCTGTAGTAGCATCGACAACCGCAACATGGTCGTCGGATAAGTATATACCTTCTATGCTAGAGACACAGGAAATCGCTCCGATGCAGTTTGACGTTGCCATTATTGACGAGGCCAGTCAGCTTACCATTCCTGCTATCCTGGGTGCATTGCGCTTTGTCAAACGCTTTATCCTGGTGGGTGATGATAAGCAACTCCCGCCATTAGTGTTAAGCAAAGAGGCAGCGGAACAGGGACTTGCGGACTCGCTTTTTAGTATGCTCAAGCGTCATGAGGAGCAGTACACAGAAAAGCATCCAGACACGCTGAGTGCCTGTGTCGCACTCAAAACACAGTATCGTATGAATCGGTGGATATCACATTTTTCCTCGACTGTCTTCTACGAGAAACAACTGATTGCCCATGCGTCGGCGGCTAATAGGCGACTCAATGTTGTCTCAACGACCTCTTCCACATGGCAAGAGCCGGCAGCTATTGCGCGTGCTATCGAACCCGAATTTCCACTTGTCTTTGTGGATGTGCGTGGGGAGCCAGAGAATGGAGTGTTGAAGGCAAGCAATACAGAAGCACTCGCGGTGCGCGATGTTGTACATGGATTGCTTGAACATGGTATTCGGGAAGAGGCTATTGGTATTATCGCCCTCTATCGGGCGCAGGTCGCGAATATTCGTCGCGTACTCTTTGAAGGGGATGCGGCCTCTGGTTGGATAGGACTTCCCATCACGACGCCGCTCAGTGTTGACACAGTTGACCGTTTTCAAGGTGGCGAACGCTCTGTCATCATCATGTCATTCGCCACGACGAGCGAACCAGAAATTCACAGCTTACGTCGCGAGTTTTTGACCAATGGCAATCGCCTAAATGTCGCCCTTACACGTGCGCAACACAAAATGATTCTCGTTGGGTGTGTATCTGCTCTGGAACACCTGCCTATCTTCGACCGCTTGATTACGTATTGCCGTAGTATGAAAACGGTGATTCCTGTAGGGACCGATGATGCCATTTAATAAGACGATACAAATGTAG
>CAXTWV010000243.1:0-1675 GCA_964248005.1 uncultured Ktedonobacteraceae bacterium
CCTGCGTTTTCTTACAGCAAAGGCAAGCCCATTACAAGCGGCGGATCGGTCAGACGCGGCGGGTGCAGGACGAGGTCGGGATCGCCTGCCACATGCCCATGGTGTATGAGCAACGGACTCGCGTTGTTGCCAAGGAGCATCTTCTCGCCTGGTAGTAGAGCCGAGTGGAGATCCATAGTCACAGGAAACGCGGCAGCCCGCAGATGGTAGACGCCATCAGGAATACCAGTCAGGAGGTACGAACCGGACGAACTGAGCCTGCTACAACGCACAGGCGCCCCTTGAGGAATGGGACCAGCGAAGAGGCCCACATAGATCGTGCCAAGAAAGGTCGTAGGCGCACTGATTCGACCCAGCAGAGCATTTTTCCCTGGGATGCGAGAGAACTCCATGGGACTAAGCTCGGCAAGTTTTGCCAAAGGTGGCTCAAATGCGTGTGCCCGCTGGCGCAAGAGGCGCGGGGAGAGGCCGACGAGTCGCGTGAAACGGCTTGTAAAAGAGCCGATACTGCTATAACCCACCTCAAAGCAAATATCGGTTACACTGAGCGATGTTGTCAACAGCAAACGCCTAGCCGCCTGAAAGCGCAGCGCGGAGAGAAATTCGCCAGGTGGAATGCCAATCAGACGACGAAAGATACGATTGAAATGAAAGGGACTCAGATAGGCAACCGAGGCTAGGTCTTCGAGGGTGAGCAGTTCCTGAAGGTGGGTATGCATGGTCTGGATCACACGCTCAACGGCCTGCGTATGAGCAGTTAGGGTCGTATGGCATGCTACGTCTTCACAAAATACAGGCGATACTGTTTGCATAGTATTCTTCCTTCTCTGATAGATCTCTACGATCTATTCTTTTTTGCCTGAGTGGAGATGGCAAACTAGCATGAGCCTTGAAAAGAGCAATATCCGAGAAGTTTTGTCCCTCCTTCTATGCTACACTGTTCCTTGTCGAGCACAGACGCGCTTCGGTCTGAACAAGTGGAGAGATGCATAACTCATTATGAGCATGGAAGCTGTAATGACTCGACAAAGAAAGAAGAGGGGTAAACAATGTTTCATAGAGTCATGGCAACTGGGTTGTTCGTACAAGACTTGGTTAGATGTACAGCGTTTTATCGGGATACGCTCGGACTTGAGGTGCAAGAGAGCACTTCCGATTCTGTCTCTTTCCATATGGAAAACGTGTACTTTTTTCTGCTGGAGATCTCAGCCGCCGCAGACCTGATAAGCTCGGAGGTCAACACGTTGAAGATCAAGGGTGGACCCCGCGTGCTTCTGGCAGCTGGTGTTGAGGATGTCGATGCAGCATACGATGCTCTCAAGGCAAAGGGAGTCACGTTTCTCAGACCTCCAACCAACCAGTCCTGGGGATTGCGTACAGCGCACTTCGCCGATCCTGAAGGCAACGTCTGGGAGATCAACAGTCCTTTGGATTAAAGCCAAAGGGATGGGCGAAGTTGTGCTGGTCGCTAGCACGTCACGCTTCCCGCGACATTCCCGCTATTTCCTCCATAATAGCCAATAGTCATCGTGCCAGGACATGACGTTGCAGGTACCGTCACAGTTAGCTTCGTGCTACCATTTGCGTAGCCGGGCAAGTTTAATAGAGTAAATGAAGGACTCACGGTAATAGTGCTGTTACTGGAACTACTTCCTAAGAGAACCTCGCCTTGAGC
>CAXTWV010000243.1:1775-8048 GCA_964248005.1 uncultured Ktedonobacteraceae bacterium
TGTATTCATGCCACTACTTGTCGCGGACCATGAAAGCGATTTTTGCGCTGCGTTTTGCAATGACGCAGCACAACTCCAACTTCCACCACCATGTTGCCCATTCATCTCACTACCTTGCCACGTACAATTGCTGTTAGCAGTATAGGTGCTAGGACTCACTGCCAGTTGTAGTGGTGTTGATACAGTCGTTGCCACGCTTGTAGGTGTGGCTATCGGTGTATTTGTTGCCGTCGCTGTCGTCTTTGGTATCGCTGTCGCTGTAGCCGAGACAGTTGTTGCCGTTGCCGAGATCGTTGTCGCTGTAGCTGAAACAGTTGTTGCTGTGGCTTGTGAAGACGGATTCGTTGTGCTATGGGAAGTTGGGGTGCTATGTACTCCTCCTCCACTCGAATGCGTTGATTTCGCAATGGGTGTTGTTTTGAGCAACGGGGGTGCGACCGCAAATATTACTTTTGTTCCTGGTGCCTTCGTTTGAAACAGAAAGGGCGTTACAAGAGCGGCAAGTGCTACAACGCACGCAAGAGCGGCGAAAAGCCAGCGTCGTCTAAATGTCGGTCGATTTTTTTTACCTGGGACACGCTTCTTTATAAGTTGTGTAGAGTGTAACTCTTCCCTCTCATTGTCAGTCAGCACTTTTGTTTGTAATGGAGAGGAGCGTACTTCCGTCATCAAACGGGTCTCCATGTCTGTTGCATTTACTGCAAGAAGAGTTGGTAATGAAGAAAGAGTTTTTGTGTGCTTACTTCGAGCAGGAGTGGTTCGTATGTACGCAGGTGATGCATCGCTGAGCGAGGATGGAGCGGCAAGAGCGGCAAGAAATGCGCTAACGTCGCTGTGGCGATCATGACGTTGTTTCGCGAGTGCTTTGAGAATGGCCTCTTCAATATGTGGTGCTAGTGTCGGATTGTGTTGTGAAGGCGGTACAGGCTCTTCATACAGATGGTTATACATCATCGCGGCGATATTTGGTGCGGTAAATAGATGCTGACCAGTGAATAGTTCATAGGCGATACATCCTAACGCATACTGATCCCCTTCACGGCTTGCCACACCTTGAAACTGTTCAGGAGCCATATATGCCGGAGTACCCGCCTCTGCAGTGACATGCATACTCATAGACGCGAGTGTGATCGCTAACCCGAAGTCGGCAAGTAGAGCATCTCCCTGGGCGTTAAAAAGAATATTTTCTGGTTTAAGGTCACGATGTACTACTTGTTGTTCATGGGCAAATTGTAAGGCTGCACCAATTTGAGAAAGAATGATGAGTGCTTCTTCTTGTGCTAGTGGTTGCTTCTTGTGCTGTTGTAGCAGTTGTCGTAGTGAACCGTTTGGCGCATACTCTGTCACGATATATGGGAGTCCCTCATTGACGCCTGCATCAATGATGGGCAAGATATATGGATGGCGTAAAACCTCAAGCATGTGAGACTCTTGCAAAAAGAGATTTTTTTCTTCATGCTCGTGCAATGGAATGTTATGCATTAACTTGAGCGCAACGATGCGTTTTTCCAACACACTATGTTTTGCTAAATACACCCGTCCACACGCCCCTTGACCTAATTCTGAAAGAATATGATAATTACCAACAACAGTCTCTGTCATATTTTTGCTCTTATCATTATTTGCGGCCCAAAGCTGGGAAGCACGGAATATAGTATATATGGTATCTCACTACGCACACAAGGTAATACTTCACATTTTACACAATTTGCGTGTATATGCGGTGCAACGAAAGGGGAGTAATGGTTAAGAAAGAGGTGGACTGGTTGAAATATTGGTAGTAGTAGAGTAGCCTTTGCCTTCGCATTCCTGGCATGCGCGTTTTATGCCAGAGCCATGGCACGCTTCACAAGGCTTGGTTGAGGTGGTAAAGCCGTATGAGACAGTTTTGAACACACCCCTACCTTCACAAGCGAAGCAGGTTATTCCACCGCTCCCTTGACATGTTTTACATAGAGGGTACTGTGTGGTATTTTGATCATTTTGAGACATGATGAGTCTCCATTCTTTGGAGGAACAGGAAACCACAAGGGCATTGACTTCAACTAATTCATGAAATATCTTGGTAGGCGGCATGACAGGGGCAAGCCCTGTCACTACTATACTGACCACCAGGGCGTGGCAGAGCCACGCGGTTCCTGTATAGTAGTGACAGGGCTTGCCCCTGTCATGTGCCGTTACGCTTCGCAAAACACATGAGAAACGTGTTTAGAGTGCAATTGTAACGGCCTTGGTCTCAAGGTAGTTGTTCAATGCTTCGTGGCCCATCTCACGACCCCAGCCGCTTTGCTTGAAGCCGCCAAATGGCAAGGCCGCATCGAAGACACTGTAGCAGTTCACCCATACAGTTCCTGCACGTAGCAATTTGGCAAGTCTATGTGCCTTACTGATATCGTGAGTCCAGATGCCGGCAGCTAGTCCAAATGGGCTATCATTGGCTGTCGCGGCAATTTCTTCAAGATCATCAAATGGTTGCGCGACCACGACTGGTCCAAAAATCTCTTCCCGGACGATCTTCATCTGCTGATTCGCGTTGACAATCACGGTTGGCTCAACAAAGTAGCCACGATCACCATAACGCTGTCCACCAGTAACTGTTTTCGCACCCTCGGACACACCAGACTGGAGATAGCCAGTGACACGAGCCAACTGCTCATCGGAGACGAGTGGCCCCATCTGTGTTGAAGGATCAAAGCCAGAACCGACCTTGATATTCTTCGCCTGCTCTGCTACACCCTCGACCACTTGATCGAAGATGCTCTTTTGCACATAGAGACGTGAACCTGCGCTACATACCTCACCTTGATTGAAGAAAATGGCATTTGAGGCACCTGCGACAGCGGTTGACACATCCATGTCGCTCAGGATGATATTAGGCGACTTACCACCAAGTTCGAGTGTGACTTTCTTGAGGTTGCCAGTCGCTGCTTTTACAATCAGTTTGCCAACCTCTGTTGAGCCAGTGAACGCAATCTTGTTCACGTCCTCGTGAGCCGCAAGTGCCGCTCCTGCTGTCTCTCCATAGCCAGGAACGATGTTGACGACGCCGGCAGGGAAACCAGCTTCCAGGAATAGCTCGCCGAGGCGCAGTGCTGAAAGTGGCGTTTGCTCGGCTGGCTTGAGCACAACGGTACAACCAACGGCGAGTGCCGCTCCCAGTTTCCACGCCGCCATCAGTAATGGGAAGTTCCAAGGAATGATTTGACCAACAACACCAACAGGCTGGCGTAGCGTGTAGGAGAAGTATTGTCCAGGAATCGGAATGGTATTGCCCTCGATCTTCGTTGCCCAACCAGACATGTAGCGGAAATGATCGATAGTTAGGGGAACGTCTGCGGCGCGTGCGACGGTAAGTGGCTTGCCATTGTCGAGTGACTCAAGTTGCGCGAACTCGTCCGCGTTCTTCTCAATTAAATCCGCGAGGCGATAGATAAGCTGCCCACGTTCGGTTGGGGACATTTTGCTCCAGGGACCGGTCTCGAAGGCACGTCTTGCCGCTTTTACAGCACGATCAATGTCTTCTTTGTCGCCTTCGGCTACATTCGCCAAAACCTCGCCTGTGGCAGGATTGTAGACCGGAAACGTTTTGCCAGAGGCGGCATCAACCCACTGCCCATCAATGAGCAACTTACGGGAGCCTGAAACGAACTTACTTACTTCGGGGGAAACTTGAACAACAGCATTAGAGATAGCCATGTATGTTCCTCTCTTTGTGACTTATGCAATGAAGCTTTATAGCTCATTGCCTTGCTTGCGGACGCACTTTTCCCTGCTCAACACTGAATGCAGGGGACACTAAGTCGATACAGGTGTTCACCAAAAACACAATGCCACAGGAACGAATACTAAATGAGCATCATTCACTACTTCCCAACTAAATCGGGCATGATATATGTCTTTGTCCTGACAATGAAGCGTACATACCTCTGGACAGAGATAATACTCAATGAATGACTAATCATAAAGTGATTATAATCAGAAAAATAGAGTAAGTCAAGGATAGACGCATTCAGTTTTGTTGCGATGCGTGTCACAAGGAAGGAATGTCAAGACGTAACTTGACATCCCTTTCTTGTGACATCTATACTCACTAGAGATATGTTCATTGTATGAGTAAGAAATATAAGAGAGAGTTGTATGGCCTATCACGCTGGGGAGATTGCGGTACAAGCTTACGTCGGAGTGCAAACGGAAGCCTCTCGCATCGGAAACATTCTTACGCCGGATATTTCTGCTCCTGCACAGAATTTTCTGCGTTCACAAAATATGCTTGTTGTCTCTACCATTGATGCCCAGGGACGTGTATGGGCATCCCTATTAGTTGGTGAACCAGGCTTTATTCGTATTGTGGATGAAACCACGCTAGAGATTAACGCTACCCCACGCCCAGGAGATCCACTTCACGAAAACTTGTCTTCTGGTGCGCTGATCGGAATGGTTTCACTTGATCCCGCAAACGTGAAGCGTGTACGCATCAATGGGCGTGTTATAGAACACACGCAACGGTTGCTTGTGCGAACCGAACAGGTGTATTTTAACTGCCCAAAGTACATTCAACGGCGCGAGCTTACTCCCCACCTTGTCGCAAGTGAGCCATCTCCTCCAGTCTTTCAGATGGGGAAGCTTTTCGCACACCAACAGCAATGGATTAAAAATGCCGATACTTTCTTTATAGCAACCCTCAATCCTGAAAGTGGCGCGGATGCATCACACCGTGGCGGGTATCCAGGCTTTGTACATATCGTTGGAGAGAACCTATTATTGTTTCCTGACTATAAAGGAAATATGATGTTTCAAACGCTCGGCAATCTTGCTGTTGATCCCCGTGCGGGCCTCCTCTTCATCGACTTTGAGCAAGGCCAGACATTGCAACTCACAGGTAAAGCAAGCATCATTTGGGATGAGAAGCTGATCGCCTCGTTGCCGGGAGCGCAGCGTCTGCTCCTCTTTGAAATCGCCAACATTATAGAAAGCAGTGCGGGCGACACAATTCGTGGGCAGTTTATACAATACTCACCCTACAATCCAACCTGATATTTTTGTGTGGGTGTGGTGAAATTACATCTGCACATAGACATTTTCTCTTTTCATTGATTATTTGTCCCCAAAAAGGTTGACATTTCACACTGTCTTCTCTATAGTTCAAGAAAGATATTTTTTGTATATATGTGTACTAAAAGCCACTGAAGAACATTTTACAATGAGAGCCAGCTAAGGGGAGTGTCGAATGACTACAAATTTTCAACCTTCAATACCGCCTGACCGTCCGACGGTTCCTTCAACGCCTCACGCCGCGTCGTCATATACATCACCCTATTTGCCTGCTGGCGCACCACCATGGCCTACAACAGTATTGCAGAGACCTTCTCCTGCGAATGGCAGTGCTCTCGATACTACGACTGGCAAGATCGCGGAGAGGAAGTCACGTTCGGCACGTAGCGTGTTTATCGCACTCGGCGTGATTGCTTTGACATTGCTCGTGGGTGTTGGGCTAACATATGGTGTTTTGTTTCTTAATGGTCAAATAGCCGCGAACACAGCGAGTACATCGTCGCATCTTGTGACGATTCCGAAGGCGACAGCACAACCAACGACTGGCGCAAGTTCATCAACTCCAGGTACTACCAGCGCCTTACCTACGCCAACGTCTTTTTCCACTATGAGTAGCGATCATCAGAAATCAATCGGCGTTCTCGTAAAGTATCCAAGTGATTGGGTAGAAGAGCCATCAGCAGCAGCAACGTCAAGCGGAACCGCGGTCGCGGTCTTTCATCCACAACAAGCACTGGGTATCGTTGTATATGTTGGAAAATTTTCCATTTCTGCTAGTGGTGTCACTACGACGAATGCCTTAAATCAGGGACTCATCAGTACAATTTATGGTGGTAACGGAAGTTCGGGTAACACAAACTTGCAGGCGGTACAATCCACGACTCCACATCGCACCATCGCAGGTCAACAATGGGATGAGCAGGATGCAACCTTCTCTGACTCTAATAGTGTGCTGATGCATATCGCGAGCATCACGGTTAAACATGGTTCATTCTTCTACAGCTTCATTTATCAGACGCCTGATGTGTACTACAATGACGTACTACAAAAATATGTCCCACCCATGCTCGACTCATTCAAATTCCTCTCGTAAATTAAGAATTTGAAATGTGTTGTAGGGACCGATTTATCACGTCCTCGTTGGCAATTGACAGCCAAGAGGACGTGATAAATCGGTCCCTACAACACATTTCAAATTCTTAATTTAAGAGAGGAATTTGA
>CAXTWV010000244.1:0-7967 GCA_964248005.1 uncultured Ktedonobacteraceae bacterium
TAGCACCGATATGGAAGGGCGTCAACTATGGGAATAAGAACAAGCAGCAACACGCCGTAGCGTGTTGCTGCTTGTTCTTATTCCCATGTATAAAATCATGTCGTGATGCTCGGCACTACAACTTGCGCTTCCTGTTCCGATTCTGCTACATCCGTGCGCCTCACCCTTACCAGCAATACCACCGTCGCAATTGCCCAAAGTACGAACACTCCTAATGTCCAGCCGAGACTGCTCGTCAGGTTCTGCACGCCGAACGTCGAGAAATCAACGAGGAAGTGGAGTAGGATTGCCAGAGGATAGAAACGCCATGTACGACGATAGGCCAGCACGATGAGCGTTGCAAAGCCTAGGTGGACTGTAATAGCAAGGATGCGACCGATGCCATTTAATAGAAATGTCCACCATGGAGCGTGCAATACTACTTCCGCGCTTCCTCCCAATGCGAGGGGTACGAATAGGGCAGCATACAGTGTGAATGCAGCACTGAGAGCGAAGACAATCGACTCTGCTCCACCATGACCAACGCCCGCCATCAATGCTCCATTCGCTGTGCGGTTGGCTCTCATGACGCGTCCAACACGAAAACTCAGGTAGCGCATTGTTTCTTCGCTTAGCGCATACGTCAGTGTCACAAGCGCGAGTGCTATCCATGGTAATTTAGAAAAGAGATAGTACCATGCAAACACAAAAGGCGTTTGTATGACGAGATTAATCAGATAAAAGCCTGCCGCGATAAAGAAGACAACCCATGAGACACGAAAACGACGATGAAAAAAGATGGCTAAGCCGATGGGGAAGAGCACCATAATTGCTAGCTGTAACACAAATGCAACCCAATTGCCTGTACTCACGATAGCTATCCTTTCTGTTCTGGCTCCGGGTCTGGCTCAAAGATTTGTTCGACTGGTAGCTGAAAGAGACGCGCGATCTTGAATGCTAACGGTAGACTAGGGTCATATTTACCCGTTTCTAGCGCGGTAACTGTCTGACGCGATACGTCCAGCCGTTCGGCGAGGTCTGCCTGCGACCAATTACGCATCGCTCGCAGGACTTTCAACTTATTGTTCATCTCTGTCTCCATAAGATCATGAATATCTCCGCGCCGCGATTCCTGTTCCTATACCCCAAAGCGCAATCATTAGCGGAAACACCCATAGTAAGTTAATATGTGGGAACCCAACATTTTCGAGAAAGCCATAACTGAACGTGAGAATACCAGCCACCCCGAAGCCAAACGCGAGTCCCTCGAATTGAATACGGCGTTGTAGTTCATCTATACGACCGACGAAGCGCATATAGGCGATTATGCCAAAAATGGCTGGAATAACCGGGAGTAGTGCGAGTGGCACACGCCACCACGCTGTACTTGGGCTGATGTTGATAAGGGTAATCGAGACAATAACCACGATCACATAGGCCGCCATTGCTGAAAAAAACTCTCTACGGTACTGTCTTTCTGCTGTCTTCACCATAATTCACCATTTCTTTCTTCCTGTAGGGACTGATTCATCGCGTCCTCGTCGCCTCTCGATTTGTCAACAAGGACGCGATGAATCGGTCCCTACAATCTTTCTCTTGTTAAGCACACTTGCCTTTATGTAAAGCTTGCTTGTCATAGTATAGAATATAATTCTCATTTTGTCAAGTTCGCTTGTCATTTTGCTAAGGTAAGTTGCTAAAAAAGACGAACTGTAGGGGTCTAATTCATTACACCCTCGCCCCAATTGACATTGTTGGCAGGATTGATGAAACGTAACACCATTCCTGCACCATTCTCGATTGGGGCGAGGGTGTAATGAATTAGACCCCTACAGTTCGTTATTGACCTATTATGCTCTTACCGCAATCTTTCTTGGGCGTTGACACACATTTGTGGGAAGGACTGAAAATTGGAATGAGAGGAGGTGACATGGTGTACCAGCACCTACAGCTAGTGTGTTAGAGACGACATACCAGCCGTTGGCGGTTCGGCCTGAATTGCCTATTTTGTAGGTTGGGTTACTATCTGTTGTGTTTTGAAACAGGCCAATCGCGAGTTTATAGGCACTGATATTTGTGCCTGTAAAGGTGATGTTCGCATTTTCTGTTGTTGTTTGTCCAGGTGCCCATGTTTTGGGATTAGAGCCTGAAAGCCACTGTTTCTGTACTACATTGTTAGAGCCATCGAGCAAGGCGACAGCGACGCTAGCCTGCTTATAAAGGTAGCTCACACCTTGATTGTGCCATGATAGACTGATATTCATCGGTTGATTCGGCGTTATTGTGGTGGGGAGTGTGACATTCGTTAACACAAAATCATAGCCCATATGGTTCGCGAGATCACCAATGAGAGTTGGTTCTTTGCTCAGCATAACTTGTGCATCGTTCCCCCATTGTCCCATACCAATATAGCTGGGTTTGCCGATTTCGACTTCCTGCCGTAGTTTGGCCCCATTCCATTCCCCACTTGCGGTGAGCCATTGGTAGCTCCCGTAAAACTCAAACACCGATGGTGCCTTGCCTTGCGCACGCGTCAACTCGGACCCGTTCGAGTCAACAAGTATCCCATCACGGCGCATACCAACGCCGTTGTTGACCGCCCAATCGTAGGTACTATTATAGTCCGATGTTCCCCATGGCGCGATAATCTGTGTATGTTTGAAGGCATCTTTATACATTTGAATGTGTGTTTGCACACCCGCGGCTGATAACGGGACGGAGGGCGAAATGCCATAGACATGCTGCTCGCCCCAATTTCCATACGAACGCACGTCAATATAGGCAATATGCGAGTTGTTGTCATAGCGTTGTGCGAGAGCCGCCAGGAAATTGCGGACTTTTTGTAAGAACACAGGGTCGTCCCATACTGGCTCAATCTGAATCCCCTTTTTCCCCGTTAGATCGTCGAATGTGTTACAGCGAACAGAGGCCGCACCATCCGCGAATACCCAGCTTGGAGTCACATAGCGTGTATTGCTAGAGCTATCAGCGTTCATGACGCCAAAAGCAAATTGTTTTCCCTGTGCGACCCACGAGTTCAAATCGTAGTCTATCATAGACCAATTATAATGACCTTCGGTTGGCTCAATGCTGGCCCAGTCATACCGCACATAGCCGACCGTTGCATAGGCCATTGTACTAGCGGATTGATCGGATGGTGAGCCATACAGCACCCATCCTTTACCAGGATTTAAAAGGACATCGTTACTTGTTTGTGGTGTAATGCTATAAGACTTTGCTTCGAGTGTGTTGCTTGTTGTACCCTGAGCTGAGGCATAGGGAAGAATAAAACTTGCTACCAAAAGCAAAATTATGCTACTTATTGTGGATGTGAGGATATGCGTCCCATGTGTAGATTTTCGTTTTATCATACATTTCTCCCGAAGATGCATATATACATTGATATATATTCTGTATTTCTTCTTCGGCATTTCCTCCATCCTCTGTAGGGACCGATTTATCACGTCCTTGTCGGCAATCGAAACGCCAAGAGGACGTGATAAATCGGTCCCTACAATTGACGTATCCCTACGAATTACATTGTAACCGTTTCATACGTATTAAAAAAGAATAAGCAGAGAAGATAACAGAGCTTATGCAATAAAAAGGAGCAGAAATACTATGTGTGGTCGCTTTACTTTGACCGTGAATATTGACGCAGTCGCGAAGGCATTTGGTGTTGCGCCCTCGCTGCAAACCACACCGCGCTACAACGTGGCTCCAACGCAAGAGGTGGTCAGCATTCTCCGTGATGAAACAAAACATCTCGATTTCCTGCGCTGGGGACTTATTCCATCCTGGGCCAAAGAGGAGAGCATCGGGGCTAAGATGATTAACGCACGTGCAGAGACGCTCGCCGAAAAGCCGAGTTTCAAGCGGCTTCTGCAAGGAAGACGTTGCTTGATTGTTGCCGATGGTTTCTACGAGTGGAGGAAAGAGCAAGGTAGCAAAACGCCAATGTACTTCACTTTGCCCGATCATGACCTGTTCGCCTTTGCCGGTCTCTGGGATGTCTGGAAGCAGCCTAATGGACAACAACTGCGCACCTGCACCATCATTACGACTGAGCCAAATGAGCTTGTCTCATCGGTGCATAATCGTATGCCCGTCATTCTCCCAAAGGATGCTCAGGAGGAATGGCTAGACCCGGAACAGCATGATACGCATGTCCTGCAACAATTGCTCAAGCCCTATCCCGCGAGTGATATGTTTGTGCATCCCGTTTCAAAGAAGGTCAATAGTCCTCAATACGATAGTGCTGATTTGATTGCATGATATAAACAGGGGAAATGTCCGCACGCATGTTCATATGCTTGCGGACATTTCCCCTATCAAAATCCCCTCCAATGTTTGTATAATGATGGCATGTACGGGTCTAATTTATTACACCCAGTTGTGTTAGCAGACAAAGGAGTAGTTTTTCATGGCGATTGCTTCCGGTACCACCCTCGCGGATTACCTTATACCCGCGCGTCGTACATCTCGAAGTCGTCTCTTAGTACGAGATGGTTTACTCATTCTTGGCTTCAGCATATTTCTTGCCCTCTGTGCGCAAATATCGTTTCATCTTCCCTTCACACCTGTCCCTGTAACACTGCAAACATTAGCGGTTTTGTTGGCAGGTGCGGCACTTGGTAGCAGACGCGGTGGTCTGGCAATGATTGTATACCTCATAGAAGGTGCTGCTGGTCTCCCTGTTTTCTCTGGTGGGACGAGTGGGCTTGTGACCCTTCTTGGATATACAGGTGGTTATCTCTGGGCGTTTCCTATCGCGGCCTTTGTGGTTGGCCTGCTGTGCGAACGTGGGCTAGATCGACGTATCTTGACCTCGGCCTTTGCTATGTTGCCAGGTACACTGATCATCTATGCAATCGGCGTATCCTGGCTTGCCATTGCGCTACATATCAGTTTTGGAAAGGCGTTGTCATTTGGTTTGGTGCCGTTCATTCCTGGTGATTTGCTCAAACTCGTGATTGCAGCCGCACTCTTACCTATCGCGTGGGCTATCGTGAGGCGTAGGACGATTTAGATGTAGGGACCGATTATGCTCTTTGACAAATTCATGAGGATATGTCGCCTGTAGGGACCGATTTATCACGTCCTCGTTCGGATGTTGAAACGCCAAGAGGACGTGATAAATCGGTCCCTACAGGTATCTGTACCGATTTGTTAAAAGCATTATTGGTGTATCCGTTTCGTGTGAGAGGACGCGCACATTGCTTCGCTCGTGCCGAGGACGCGATAAATCGGTCCCTACAATCGGGATTGCACACGCACAGGGGTACGTGATCCCAATGTTGCTAGTTCGGGACTGGCGAGCGAACGGATGGCTTCGATGGTTTCTTGTGCGTTGCGCACGAACTCGACACGAGTTGGAACCTGTGCTTTGAACTCTTCGACGGTCATGTCGTCGAGGAAACGCACACCCTCATTGTCGAGCATCACACGTGGCAACAACACAAGGTCGCCGAGATTGCCGTTTTCGTGTAAGGCATCTAGTACGTCCTGACCACATAGGAGACCCGCAACCGTAACCAGGTCGCCAAAGAACTTGTTGACAATCGGCAATACCTGCACCTCCGCACCCTCGATGGTGCGAATGTCTTGCGCTATGTCCTCTATAACAGGTTGCGCCATTGTGCTTGTGACAAGCGTGACGCGGCGGGCTTCTTGCATTGTTTTTGGCAGCCGACGTTTGGTTCTGGCCCATTGGTCAACGAGATAGCGCGTCATGCCTACACCATTCTCAATTTGCGCATACGCGCCGTAGTGCTTCGCAGGCGGAAATTCGCGGCCTGTGAGGTAATACCATTCATCCGAGAGATAGATGAATGGGTCGCTATCGGGATTGTCGGCCTCGAATTGACGCTGATGCACCTCTACCTGTGCCACAATCGCCTCGGCCTCTTCGCGTGTATATGAGCGTAGTGGTGGCAAGTCACCCGTTTTAATCATGTTGTTATATTTGGTCAAGCCCAGTGGTACCGCCGAAATCGACTCGACAATAGGACGCATTGCTGTAAGTTCGCGGATGCTGCGGTCAAGCTCGGCCCCGTCGTTAATGGTGGGACACAGAACAAGTTGTGTATGGCAGGTAATGCCGATGTCGCCCAATCGCTGAATATGGCCCATGATATCACCGGCGCGGGGACCATCAACCATCTTGCGACGCAGGTCTGGATCTGTCGCGTGTACGGAGACGTAGAGAGGCGTCAATTTTTGTTCATCGAGACGCTGCCAGTCTTGCTCTTTCAAGTTTGTGAGTGTGATGAAGTTTCCAAACAGGAACGAGTAGCGATAGTCGTCATCCTTGATATAAAGCGATGAGCGCATGCCATGTGGTTGCCCTTGTTGGGGGGCGAAGCGTTCTGGCAAGCCTTTGATAAAACAGAAGACGCATTTATTGGCACATTGGCGAATAAAGGGGGCAGGTTCCTCACCGAAGAGGACACCAAGATTTTCATCGGCGGTTTTGGAGACACGCACCTCGTGCGTCTCCTGTTGGCGGTCGAAACCAATCAGCAATTCTTCGTCGGCAACATAGAAGCGATAGTCCACAAGGTCACGAACCATATGTCCATTGATGGTCCGCACAAGGTCGCCGGACTGCAAGCCAGCGCGGTCGGCGGGACTTTCGGGCACAACCTCGCGCACCCATCCATACATTTTTGGCATTCAATTTTCCTTAGTCACGCGAGGCAAGGTATCCCAAGTACACGTGTAGCTATGCGCATTGTAGGCATAGAGAGAGAATGATATATCCGAGAAATTATACTCTCTTTCGGAGAAAGCGTCAAACGTGCTAGGAGACAGACGGACGCCCACAAGGGGCTACCCTACTATATACAACGTGTATAGCACGCAAGAGAGTATAGTAGGGTAGCCCCTTGTGGGCGTTCGTTGGAAAACTTCTTTGAGTGGCATCGGTCCCTTGTGGGCGTTCGTTGGACTCAAGCAGGTTTTATCGCTAGCAACAAGAGTCCACCGATAACGAGAAGGATACCTGTGATTTGAAGCTTTGTCGGTTGCTCATGAAACGCGATAAGACCAACAGTAAGTGGGATTAAACCGAAACAAGAACTAAGGGCGGCAACCACACTGGTTTCCGTTTGTGCTGTACCAACGCTGTAGGTAAGCAGTCCAGCTGTCTCTAATGTACCTACGATAGCGGCTAGACTAATTGCCTGAAATGTGAGGGAGACGCGAGGTTGCTCACCGGGTATTTGCATACTCTTGCTAGCATACTTTTGGTAGCCAACAACGCACGCGAGAAACAGTGTTGCGAACAGACGTGTACAAAAGATCGGCCAAAACCACCCCCAGATTTTAGAGGTTGCACCAATACTAAAGAGCATGAGGCCAAAAGCAATGGTTGCGAGTAGTCCCCAGCGTATTCCTCCTTTTCCCACTGATTTCGTTCGGGTGACTCCGAGGTGGAGCATGACACGTATCTCCTGTATGTCCGTGGAAGCGCACATAATGCCTAAGAAAATACAAAGTAGCAGTGCGGCCTGCCAGAATGTGAGCACTTCACCCAGGAGAAATACTGCAAGCAAGGCCGCAATCGCTCCGTCAGCAGCAACAAGAGGACTGACAATAGCTAATGGTCCTCGTTCCAACCCTCGATAGAGCGAAAAATAGCCAACCGCCGCACAAAAACCAGTTATAAGCCCTACAGGAATGCTTAGCAGAAGTGTGGCACGTGGTAAGGCAAGAACATGTTCCACTTGCCTTGTGAAACCTCCGAACAATAGAAGGATGGCAACACTTGCAAGAAGCGAGAAGAAAGTAGTGAGAAGAGAGCCGATTTTACGCGCTGCCACCGTCGCAAGCGTATCTGTCGTTCCCCACAAGACAGCGACAAGCAGCCCGTAGACGATACCTGTACGTCCCATATATACTCCTCTCCAAATAAACTCGCTATGTTCATGTATTATCACAGCATTTGGCTCTGGCACAATCACGACTCTGTTCTCGTTAGTATTAGG
>CAXTWV010000245.1:0-1501 GCA_964248005.1 uncultured Ktedonobacteraceae bacterium
TGGTAATCTATTTTACATATGAACTGTGATGTACATCATAGTAATTGCAGCCAGTTCCACGTACACTTTGCATGTAGGGTATAGATAGACAGAGGAAGAAACAGGACGAACGTGCAGGTGAAACTTGATATTTGAAAATGTACTAAGTCGAACGTCTATTAAAGAGAGACCTTTTTGAGTAGACCGCAGACGAAATGAAGAGTCGCGAAACGCGGAACAGTGGGTGCAGGAAGCGGCGGAACGCCTCACAATAGGTGAGGCGGAAGGATATGATAATGAATACTCAACCTCTTGAATTAACAACAGATGTGCTTGTAGACGTTACGACAGAAACAAATGTATTAGTAGAGCGCGGCTTCACCTCGGATGAGATAGTGTCATTGCTCTGGCTGCGTCAGTGGTATCAAAATGGCGGCAGTGATCGCATAGAGATCGTGCGTCGTCTTGAATTTCTCAAGTTACTCGTTCTCAACGATAAAATAGAGTTGTAGTCTAACAAAAAGAGGCTTGTGTTCCCGCGGGAACATGAGCCTCTTTTTGTTAGACTACAAGAAATTTGTTAGACACTGTGGAAGTCTTTGACGCGTGTCTCGTATTGTTGCAGAAACCAATATTGGGACGCTGCTGCTAATTTTGTTTTGAGTGGCACACTGGCTCGTTTCGTGAACACATTGTAGTTGTTCAGATGTATGCGGTCCAAGATACCTTTATAGAGTGTTCCGCTCAAGCGTATTGCCAGGCGACAATCGGGACTGAGCATAGAAATCCCTGGCAGTGAACGCTGGTAGTAGTTATTGGCACGGGCCATCTGGAAGCGGAGCAGATCACAAAAGGTATCGTTCACGACTCCATTCATCAGGTCATGCTCTGTATAGCCAAAGCGTTGCATTTCGTCCTGTGGCAGATACACGCGGTTGCGCCGCGCATCTTCACCGATGTCTCGTAGAATATTGGTTAGTTGTAACGCGACGCCCAGGTCAACAGCGTGTTGCAAGGCTGTCTCATCTTGATAGCCAAAGATGGGGCTGGTAAGCAGGCCAACGGTGCCAGCAACTCGATAACAGTACACATACAGTTCCTCGAACGTCTGGTAACGGTTGATAGTTAGATCCATCTCCACACCATCCAGGAGGTCGAGCACGGGTGCAAACGGTACAGGATAGCGTTCAAGCAAATCACTCCACGCGAGTTGTACTGGATTATCGCCAGCCCCTCCCCGTTGATAGACATCCTCAAGCGATTGTCGCCAATAGTCTAATTCTTGTTTAGGTGTACTGGAACCGCTAAGATGTCCTACCCGCGGTGTATCTGGGTGCATTTCCTCGTCCACAATGTCGTCAACGATACGACAGAGGGCATAGACGGCCCAGACTGCCTGTCGCTTAGGTGGCGGCAAGAAGACAGACCCCCAGTAGAATGTCTTCGATGCTCGCTTCGTCACCTCTCGACAGTAGTCGTAAGCTTCCATCACCGAATCCTGTCGCATATATTTCTCTCTCCT
>CAXTWV010000245.1:1601-4351 GCA_964248005.1 uncultured Ktedonobacteraceae bacterium
ATTATGGAGACGCGCCAAAGAGGAAATACTGGTAACATTTTTATGGTAGTTCAGAGAAGTTATGCACGATAAAACTAAAATGGCATTGTACACGTACATGTTTGAAATAGCACATGAGGTTTCTTCCAGATGCTCTACTTGCTATAACGCTGAACCTCACAAAAATAAGATAGTATTCTCTATAGTAAGGATCTTTATGACCACGACGAATGTCACAAGCGCAAAGAGTTCGTTGAACCCTTTGCGTATTATACTTTATCTTGGAAAAGGCGGCGTTGGTAAGACGACTGTTTCAGCCGCCACCGCTGTGCGTTCCGCAGCACTTGGGAAGCGCACGCTTGTTGTCAGCACTGACCTAGCCCACAGCCTCGCCGATTGCTTACAAAAACCACTTACTTCTGAACCACAGCAACTCGCAACTAATTTGTGGGCACAAGAGGTCAATGTCTTAGATGAAATGCGCCGAGGCTGGGGCAAGGTGCAGGACTCAATGAGTAAGGTTTTGCGCAAACGGGGGATGGACGCAGTGATGGCGGAAGAACTGGCACTTATTCCTGGTATGGACGAAATCTTTAGCCTCATCAATATTTACCGCAATGCACGTGAGGGCAATTTCGACGTTGTGATTATCGACGCGGCTCCAACTGGCGAAACTGTGCGCTTGCTCAGTATGCCTGATACGTTTCAGTGGTATGCCGCCCGCTTCACGAACATGCAAAGCGGTCCACTTAATCTCGCCCGCCCGCTACTCAAAGCACTCATGCCATCAAGTTCAACAGATATACTTACCTCGCTCAATGCACTTAGTGAGCGTGTCACAGCACTGCGCGAGGTGTTAAGTGATCCCGACTATAGTTCGTATCGTCCCGTGGTCAATCCCGAACGGATGGTGATTAAAGAGGCATTGCGTGCCGAAACCTATCTCGCACTCTTTGGTTATCCGATTGATGGTGTTGTGTGTAACCGCGTGCTACAACCTGGAAACTACCAGGACAGCTTTATGCAAGACATGTACGCGACTCAGGAGAAGTTACGGCAACAAATCCATTCGACATTCGCGCCGCTTCCTATCTGGGAATCGCCCTACTATTCGCGTGAGGTGCTTGGTATCGAGGAACTTGGCAAACTTGGCGAGACCATTTTTGGCGAAAAGGATCCGACAGAGGTCTTTTATCATGGTGCCGTACAAGAGGTAACACGACAGGGTGACACGTATGTACTACGCCTCCCACTGCCTCATGTCGAGATGGACAAGGTTGTGATGACGAAACGTGGTGACGAGATGATTATCGAGATCGGGAATTTCAAACGCGATATCACGCTGCCAAGCGTTCTCGCCAATCAAGAGGCCACCGTCGCTAAGTTTGTTAATAAGGCGTTGGAAATTCATTTTACGGTTCCGACGGAGGAGACGGAAAAGTCGGCGTAGAGGAAATGTGTAGCTGAATACGTAACAGGAATAAACAATCTGTAGGGGTCTAATTCTATTACATCCTCGCGGCAATGGACTATGTGGGAAGGAATGTTGTTACGTTTCATCAATCCTGCCAACATTGTGCATTGCCACGAGGGTGTAATGAATTAGACCCCTACATAGGCTTTTATCATCCTTAGCTCCTTGCTACTCGTGTATCTATATATGGCATGCTCTGTTGCCAAAAGCTTACACAAATTTTTGCCAAATGAAAATAATTTACGTAGTGAAAGGACTCCACTTATGCGTATTTTTATCGTTGGTGCCACTGGTGTGCTTGGCAGAGCTTTATTACCAGTATTGCAGGAGCAAGGGCATACTATTCGTACTCTTGCGCGTTCCGAGGAGAAAGTACAGACGTTGCAAGAAAGCGGTATCGAAGTACAGCAAGGCGACTTACTCGATTCGGGAATAGAGCCGCATCTACTGAAGATGTTAGAAGGCTGTGATGCGGCGGTGCATATCGCTACGTCGATACCACGTAATATGTTGGCACAAGGTGCATGGGATACGAATACGCGGCTACGGGTGGAGGGAACGCAACGCTTGCTACAAGCATCGCTTGTGGTTGGTGTCAAACGCTACATTCAGCAAAGCATCACAATGGCTTATCCTGATGGTGGCGATGAATGGATATATGAAAACACACCACTTGATACCTCTCCTCAAAGAGCAGATATAAACAGACCTGTGATAGGCATGGAGGATTTGGTACGCGATGTGGCACATGAACAATTGCACTGGTGTATTCTCCGGGGTGGACTGTTCGTGGGAGCAGGAACGGGACAAGAGGCTCTGCTTGCTAAAATACGCGCGGGGCAGAGTACAGTGCCTTGTGATGGTACAAGCTTTCTTTCGCTTATTCACGTTGCGGACATGGCTGATGCGGTAAGCAAAGCGTTAGTACATGCTCCGGCTGGCACAATCTATAACATTGTTGATGAGCCAATTCGTAGTGGAGATTACCTAGAGCGTCTTGCTAAGATTGTTGGCGTGGCACAACCAGAGCAAGATTACTCACAACCATGTCCTCCTTCATGGCGTTGTAGCAATCAAGCGGCACGTACTATTTTGGGGTGGACACCGATGCATGGTATTTGGCCTTCTCATTCGTAAGGGACTACAAGATACTGTTGAACAAATTGGTACGGAACCTGACGAACTTTGACAATCGAATACAGTAATCCTCTCGGTAGGGGCAGCAATTCATTGCGCCCAAAGATGGGGGTGGGGCAAACATCCCCGTCATGCCTCGCATGGTCACGTGGACCCCTTC
>CAXTWV010000245.1:4361-7862 GCA_964248005.1 uncultured Ktedonobacteraceae bacterium
CCGCCCCCCCCCCCCCCCCGCTGTGGGCGGCGACCAAGTTCCCCCCCCCCCCTACCGCCATTCCCGTTTTCGGGTGTCAAAGTTCATTAGGGACCGATTCATTGCGTCCTTTTGGCAGAGTGATCCCCCGAACAAGGACGCTATTAATCGGTCCCTACGACCTCGTATGAGGACGCATCTCCGTCCCTAATATGATATACTGAATGAGCAATAGTCCATGCAAAAAGGACGATTTGCTGAACATGTCCAAGCAACAAATACTTATCCATCCTCAGCTTACGTATTACACTCAAACAGTGAAGATATATCTTTTCGGATTACAGGAGAAACGTTTTTTATGGCAAGTACACATTATAATGTCGCGATCATTGGTTCGGGACCGGGTGGCTATGTCGCTGCCATTCGTGCCGCACAACTTGGAGCTAGCGTTGCCATCGTTGAGAGGCAATATCTTGGTGGCACGTGTCTGAATGTCGGTTGTATCCCCTCGAAGGCAATGTTGCACGTCGCGGAGATGATGCATAATCTGGAATCGCTAGACGAGCTAGGCATTCATTTACCACAGCCAGCGACCTTCGATATGACCAAAGCTGTTGTGTTCAAAAACAAGGTTGTCAAGCGCATGACAAGCGGCGTTGGCGTGCTAATGAAGGGTAACAATGTTGATGTCTTCGATGGTACGGGTAGCGTGGATGCATCACGCAATGTGACCGTTACAGGCAACGATGGCACAACGCAACAGTTTAGTGCTGATAAAATCATTTTGGCAACGGGTTCCGTTCCCTTCATTCCACAGATGCCGGGTACTGATGGGCGTAACGTGATGAACAGCGATACATGCTGGGAACTGCCTAAAACACCCGAAAGCCTTGTCTGCGTTGGTGGTGGCATTATTGGTATGGAGTTGGCATGTATGTTCAACGCACTGGGGACGAAGGTCACAGTACTTGAGATGCTGCCGAACGTGATGGCTCCTCTGGATGAAGAGGTTCGTCGTCTGCTTGTACGTATCCTCAGCAAACGCGGTATCAACATTGTCACGGGTGCAAAGGTTGAGGGCATTGAAGAGGATGGCGAACAGAAAAAGGTTATCGCCACCACCGATAAGGGTCAGCAATCATTTCCAGCCGAGTATGTCTTGCTTGCGGTCAGTCGTCGTGCTAACACAACGGGACTAGAACGGCTTATGGAGCAAGGGTTAGATAGTGACCGAGGCCGTGTGCGTGTCAACGATAAGATGGAAACCAACCTTCCTGGCATTTACGCTATCGGTGATCTGGTACATGGCGCGGGACTGGCGCATGTTGCCTCAATGGAGGGCGAAGTGGCGTCTGACAACGCGATGGGTCATAGCGCAACAATGGATTATAACGTTGTGCCAAATCCCATATATACCTTCCCTGAGGTCGCCTTTGTCGGACTCACTGAGGCACAAGCCAAGGAGAAGGACCCCGAAGTCAAAGTCGAGCGTTTCCCATGGACGGCTGTTGGCAAGGCTGTTGCCATTGATGAGACCGAGGGCTTCACCAAGATTATCATGGGCAAATATGGTGAGATTATTGGCGCACATATTATTGGCCCTGACGCGACCAACCTCATCTCCGAGTTCTCGGTTGCGATGCGTGGCGAGTTGACCGCCGACGAAATCATTGAGACCATTCACCCACATCCAACGTTGAGCGAGGGTCTGCGTGAAGCGGTGTTAGCGGTTGAAGGTCGTCCTGTCCACATTCCACCCAAGCGACAAGTCGCACGAGCGCGATAAGTAACAGGTAGAAAAAATAGAGTCCAGTGTGGCGATGTCACACTGGACTCTATTTTTTCTACTTTGAAAATGCATCGACGAACTCTATACATCTTTGACGTTCTATTTTGTAAGGACCTCTCTGTATACTGAGAAAGAAAACAATCTTAAAAGGATACAAAGCAGCTATGTATATACAAAGACACTCTTTGAGTCAATCGCTTTATTTTATGATTCTTTCTTTGCTTGTGCTTGGCATTCTGGCTGCTACAGGTGCTTGGGTCTATATACTTTCATTATCAAGTGGGACACTTCCGATAAATTCTGTACAAATGGGCATGACCATACGACCACAAGACAAAACTGCGGCACAGACTGTGACGACACACTATATGCACGCGTTCCTGACGCATCAGTATCATGTTATGTGGTCGTTATTACATCCACAAGTACGTGCTACATGGATGAACGAAGAGACGTTCGCTACCTATTGGAATGCACGCTTTCAAGAATACACATTGCACTCCTTCACGATAGGGCAAGAAAAAACGTTGTCTTCCTGGACAAACCCGGAGACGATGGTTGTCTACTCTCATGTCGAGCAACTTTCGGTTTCACTAGAATTAGACGCAAAGGTGCGACAAAGGAATGATGTACATCCAAGTCAACTATTTCAAAATCTTCCTTTTATTGTACAGCACGTCAATGATATACATACGACTGCGGGTCGGTGGCTTGTTCTGAATGGTGGTCCAGCTGATCTTGAGGCTCCCATTTTACCGCCAACAACACCTATTGCCACGACGGTCAGTGTACCTATTCTCATGTATCATCATATCTCGGACGTTCCAACACATAATGCTCTGGATGCGAGCTTGACGGTTACTTCATCGTTGTTTAATCAGCAATTGGACCATCTGAAAGCACAAGGCTATTCCACAATCACGTTTAATCAGTTATTTGATGCACTGTACTATAATGGGCCGTTGCCGAGCAAACCTATTCTTCTCACCTTTGACGATGGCTACGACGATGCCTATACGGTTGCCTATCCTGCTCTCGTGAAACACGGTTTTAGCGGTATGTTCTACATTATTACAGGGAAAGTTGGATGGCAAGGACAGATGACGTGGCCTCAACTGAGCCGGATGTTGGCGAATGGGATGCAGATGGGGTCACATACGGTTCATCACGTCGATATGGGACAGGTGTACACAAACTCACCGGAGCAGGCACAGCAAGAATTACAGGTCTCTCGTGCCACGATGCAGCAACGTTTAGGCGTTGTGATACAGCAATTCTGCTACCCTTCTGGGGAACCGTTCCGTCATGGGAGTCTCTATCTGAGACAGATGATTGTGGGCCTACTCGCGAGTGATGGTTATGTTGGGGCAACGACGGACCCTGGCATGACGGGTATCGAACAAAGCAGTCAGTCTCCCTTTGCGCTGTTGCGTTTGCGTATAGATGGACGCGATGGGCTGGATAGTTTTGTGGCGCGTTTACCTTAGAGAGAAATGATGTAGGGACCAATGTATCACGTCCTTGTTGGAGTCTCGATTGCCAACAAGGACGTGATACATCGGTCCCTACAGACGACACCCCCGATTGTTTTTACGTGTATTGTCATTTCCCTAATCCGAAATTCAAGGGAACATTCAGCACGTTGAGCAGGGCAACAAGCGCAGGTGCGAAGAGCAGCGCGGGCAACAGATTTGCTACTTTGATGCGTTGCAAATTCAAGATGTTTAATCCCA
>CAXTWV010000246.1:0-3312 GCA_964248005.1 uncultured Ktedonobacteraceae bacterium
GGGGAAAGAGACACTTTTTTTCTGACTACTTACAAGAAACAACAGAAAATGGTGTACGATAGACAATATCCTTGTCGTTGACGTTTGCTTCTACATAGTTGTAACTATTGCCTGCATGTGGGCTGAGGTAGCCAGCCGATTTCACCAGGGCTGGTGCATCCCCAACTTTCGCAAGAAGTACAGGGGTGAATACCCAGTTGTCCGCGGGAACGTAGCCGCCGATTGAACGACCAAGTACACGATGCTCCGACTCAATACAGGCAATTTGAGCTGCAACTTGCGCCAAGTCTGAGCGATTCTGCAGCGAAAACTCTTTTACCGCCGCCAGGAATGCAGAATCGAAGACGCCTTCCAACTGCTGTTGCGTCTCGATAAACAACTTTAGGTTCTGGAATGTTGCCTGTCCATGCGGAAAGCTAAATGTGCTGGCAACGAAGCTGCCACCTACGGAGCGGAAGAAATATTCGTGAATTTGCTCTTCGATGAGTGCTGCATGAATATATTCTCTATCACTGCCACTAATTCCCAGTTTATCAGCGTGCCTGAGACCGTTCGTGTAGAACGTTACAGCAAGGCGCTCGGCTGTTCGTGCAATAGTGAGGATGTCAGCGATAGGAGTAACACAAGCCGTGCTTGCGGCTGCATGAGCACTGTGTAGCTTGTTGGAAGCCAGAATTCCCCCTGCTGTTACAATACCCGCAGCTCCTACGGCTGCCCCTTTAAGGATGTTGCGACGTGATGTCGTGTTGAAACGTTGCATGTACTGCAATGTCCTTTCCAATGTCTTTCATACTTTATAAAGAATACACAATAAAGAGTTCGCCGCCCGAAAGTGGGTGGTAGGAACAGATGAATAGAGGAGACGAAACACAATAGCGTCACGTCTTGTATTAGACTAGTGCAATAAAAGACAATGTACATGCGGAGGAAATGTCTGGTAGGAAGTAGTGAAGAATAATAGACTGACATCGTTTCAAGAGAGTTTCGTGCTGAGCCACATTTAAGACTTCCACTTCCCACATAACCACCACCCTGTATTTGCACGCTACTGCTATCTATCTACAGAGAATATATCAAAATTGGGTTGAGATAAAGTTAAGATGTGGTTGAGATAAAGTTAAGATGCGTCAGAAAAGCATAGCATCATCCGTTTCGCATTTCCTATAAGCAATGTGAGAAAGAGTAAGCATGAGTGAGAGATGAGCTGTGATATACTAGGAAAGTATTTTTACAAACTCTTTAGGTAAAGCAGTAAGGGAGGACTATCATGACTGTAGATATACGAGATATCGAAAACATTCTGGCACAAGAGGAGACGTGGCGACAGACGCAAACCATTAACCTCATTGCCAGCGAAAATACACCGAGCGATGCGGTACGACGTGTACAAAATTCAGACTTCATGGGTCGCTATGCCGAAGGGCATCCAAACGAGGGCGACAAGGTAAATCGTTACTATCAGGGGACGCGTTTTATCGACGAGATTGAGCGGATGGCGCACGATGAAATTATCGCGCTCTTCCGTGCCAAGCAAGCCGATGTACGACCGATTAGTGGCAATGCGGCGAATACAGCGATTGCGCTCGGTTTCTTACGTGGTGGTGATACTATCATCGCTAATTCGACGGATGGCGGCGGACATATTAGTCATGGTCCTGTGGGTGTATTTGGGCGCCGTATTCAAAATCGTGGTCAGTCGCTCAAGCTTGGGAGTGCCAATTCGGTCAACTTGCATTATTTGCCATTGACACCAGACCACTATCACGTTGATCCTGAGAAGACCATCGAGTTAATTGATCAGGTCGCGCCGCAACTGGTTATTATGGGAAAGAGTTTGTTCTTTTTTCCAGAGCCTGTGTCGCAGGTTGCCGCGTTTTGTAAAACAAAGGGTATTCCTTTGCTGTATGATGGAGCGCATGTGCTCGGTCTGATTGCGGGTGGTGAGTTTCAGGACCCTCTCCATGAGGGTGCGACATGGTTAACGGGAAGCACACATAAGACCTTTCCAGGTCCTCAACGTGGTGTCATTCTTGGTAATATGGACGAGGAAACCGAAAAGAAATACTGGCCTCCAGCAGATCGCGGTGTATTTCCAGGTTCATCAAGCAATCACCATCTTCACACACTCCCCGCATTACTGGTGGCTATTCGCGAAATGAGAGCATATGGCGCGAACTATGTCACGCAGATTGTACGTAATGCCCAGGCGTTGGGACAAAGCCTTGATGAATTAGGCACACCTGTAGAGGCCCGCGAGTTTGGCTATACTATGAGCCATATGATTGGTGTGAATGTCGCGCAATGGGGTGGCGGTGTCGAGGTTGCAAAGGTGCTGGAAAAAAACGATATTATTCTCAATTACAATATGCTTCCTGGCGATACAGATCCGCGTAATCCCTCCGGTCTGCGTATCGGTGTTTCTGAAATGACACGCTTCGGTATGGATGAGCGTGCGATGGGCGAACTTGCACAATTGATTCACGATGCTGTTCGTGGCAAGCATGTTCAAGAGATGGTACATTCGCTTCGTAGCCGTTATACAAAGATGCAGTTTGTCTAGTTTAGCGAGTACTTAACACCAAAGGAATGGGCGAACACCTTGCTCATTCCTTTAGTGTTACATGATCTTTGGGACCTATTTCTTGATTGAAACTTAGGTTCGTGCTAGCACGTACATTATCAGTAAGCACATATTAGCTTTGTGGCTCTTGTTGCTACTTTATAATTAAAAGAAAAGGAAGTGGAAAAATGGGCAATTTTTTACGAGGTCTTCTCTTTGGTCTTGGCCTGGGTGCATTGATCGCTCCAATGCGTGGTCAAGAAATGCGTCGGCTTTTGACTGACAGATTCCAGGAACTACGCGGCTATATTCCTGAGAAAACAGAATTGAATCAGTACACGCAACAAATTTCAGAGAAAGCTACACAAACTGCGAGTACTTTAAAAGACTATGCACAGCAAGCAACCGCACAGGTGAAGGATACCGCAAGCAACTTGGGAGACTTGGCGCAGCAAGCAACCGCACAAGTGAAGGACACCGCGACTAACCTTGGTGGTATCGCACAGCAGGCGGGTACAAGCACAAAAGGTACAGCAAGCGATCTAGGGAATATCGCACAACAAGCTGGCTCAGACGCTAAGAGTGCTGTCACAAATGTTGCGCAACAGGCAGGCGCGAAGGTACAAGATACTGTGAGCAACGTAAGTACTGCTGCACAGCAGGCGACAGCACAAGTCAAGGATGCAGCGAATAGTGCGGTAAATACCGCACAACAGGCGGCATCAAATGTGAAAGATACCGCACAACAGGCG
>CAXTWV010000246.1:3412-7852 GCA_964248005.1 uncultured Ktedonobacteraceae bacterium
GGTAAATACCGCACAACAGGCGGCATCAAATGTGAAAGATACCGCACAACAGGCGACTTCAAATGTGAAAGATACCGCGAGTAATGTGGTGGATACAACGAAGCAAGCAGTATCAAATGTAAAAGATACGAGCAATGATGCCGTAAATACTGCTAAGGAGCAAGTAACGCAAGCCCAGCAGAACATACAGTCTCAAACTACTACATCGACTGCACCATCTACCACTAGTGCTACAAATGGTACTCTAGGTACTTTATCATCGACTGCTCCATCTACGAGCACAACAAGCAGTCCCACAAGTACTTCCGCTGTAGGTGCTTCACTCAGTACAATTCCTGGTATTGAGCCTGAGATACAGAGCAAATTGGAGGCGCAAGGCATACATACTACGCAACAATTGCTTGACCAAACCAAGACAAAAGAAGAGCGTGGTGAATTAGCACAAATTGCAGAGATAAGCACGCATATGCTCAGGATGCTTGCCGACCGCGCGGAATTCCTACAGTTACAAGGCGTTACTCCTGATGTCGCTGTTATGCTCGAAGAGGCGGGTGTCAATGGAAATCGAGACCTGCGACGCCGTAATCCAGAGCATCTCTATACAACACTCTCAGAAGCGCATAGCACAGGGAATGTTGTAACGAGTGTTCCTGATATCGACCGTCTCACACAATGGATCGCAGAAGCGATGGCACTGACAAGTTCCCAGGAATAAACGCATCTAGCCTGAGAAAGTGTACACCTTTCAATAATAAGTTTTTTTGAGGAATGAATAAGCTCTTGTAGGGACCGATTTATCACGTCCTTGTTGCCCAATACAGAGGCCAAAAGGACGTGATAAATCGGTCCCTACAGAGTCGGTCATCCCTGCCACGTTTTGCGAAGCACCTGTAGCCAGTTCTCATACGTAAGTTTTCGCAACGCTGCGTCATCGTATCCATGTATACGCAATGCAGCTATTAGCTTAGGCAACCCTGTTACATCGTGTATTTCTTGTGGAACGGTTGCACCGTCAAAATCAGAACCAAATCCTACGTGTTCTATGCCGAGATGCTCAATGAGATAGTCGATGTGTTGTACCATCACGTCAATAGGTGTGTCTGCGTTGTTGTATCCATCTGAGCGTAAAAACGAAACGGCAAAGTTCAGACCGACCATGCCTTGTGAGGCTTTAATCGCATCCAATTGTTTGTCTGTTAAATTACGTGAGCAGGGACAGAGTGCATGCACATTCGAGTGCGTGGCAACCAATGGCTTATCAGACAGTTTTTCAACATCCCAAAAGCCTTGCTCAGTAATATGCGAGAGATCAACCATGATACCCATGCGATTACAGGCACGCACAAGGTTTTTGCCGAGATCGGTTAAACCAGGACCAGTATCAGGTGAATGGGGAAATTTGAAGGGAACGCCGTGCCCAAATATGTTTGCACGACTCCACACAATTCCAAGTGAGCGTAAGCCTGCTTGATAAAATACTTCTAATGTATCAAGATTTGGGTCAATAGCT
Source organism: uncultured Ktedonobacteraceae bacterium (assembly GCA_964248005.1). Classification (GTDB taxonomy): domain Bacteria; phylum Chloroflexota; class Ktedonobacteria; order Ktedonobacterales; family Ktedonobacteraceae; genus JBBQVS01. The sequence continues at coordinate 4,923 of CAXTWV010000246.1, forward strand.
TCAGCCCCTTCAAAATGTAATATCGCGGCAAGTATACCATTATGTAAGCTTGTTTCAAGTTCATCAGCAGTACGTACAACCTTGACCTTTCCCTCTGACTCTGCCTCTAATCGGAAAAGACGTGCCGTAACCGCGAGTGTCGTTTTGAGCGCGTGGTCATAGCCAAGTGCAGGAGCAAGAGGAAATTCATAGCCATGAGTTGTCTGAATGATCTCTCCCTCTTTAGGCATCGTTGGTCCTGGTTCGGATGGTACAAACACCGCAAAGAAGCCACCCCCAAACCCTCCCTTCCGCATACGTGGGAGATCGAGATGTCCCTTCTCGCTCTCGACAAAAAATGAACGTCCTGCCCCACGCTCTGTTAGGTGCAAGTTAAGTAAGACATCATTGTGTCCATCAAAAATAGGGAAGGTGTTGATGGTTTTTGCAGGAGTGTTCTGCATATTATTTGACTCCATGTTCTTTGAGAAGCTCAACAAGCCATTGCTCATCGTGAATTGGTACACCAGCCTTCTGCGCTTTCGCGACTTTTGATCCCGGCTCCTCACCAACAATCAGATGACTCAGGGACTTACTCACGCCAGAGGCAATAGTGCCGCCAAGTTGTGTAAGTGCTTCCTCGGCAACAGGGCGCGTCATAGTGCTGAGCCGACCCGTAAGCAGAAACGTCTGACCTGCAAGAGGGCCTGTTGCTATTTGCTGTTCATCCACCATGTTCAGGCCCGCTTCGCGTAGACGCTCGATCAACGCACGATTTTCTGGCTCTTGTAACCACGAGTAGAGACTATGCCCAATCTTTGGGCCAATCCCCGGTACTGCAACGATTTCCTCTTCGCTTGCTGTCAACAGCCTGTCCATACTCTGGAACGCACCCGTTATCAGTTGAGCTGCCTTCTCACCCATATAGCGAATATTGAGGCCAAAGAGGAGTCGCCAGAGCGAACGGTGTTTGCTCGCTTCAATTGCAGCAAGCATATTGTCCGCGCTTTTCGCTTTGATGCCCTCCAATGCTAGCAACTGGTCATGTGTCAGACTATAGAAGTCCGCGACATTTTTGATATAACCAGCTTCGACAAGTTGCTCAGACATTTTTTCGCCGATAGTTTCGATGTCCATCGCGCCTTTTGAGACAAAGTGAATAATGCTCTCAAGGTTACGTGCTGGACAGTGTGTGTTTGGACAATACGCCATTGCCTGATCGGGGATACGAATGATTTTTGTACCGCAGCGTGGGCAATATTCTGGCAGATGATAGACTTCTTCCTGTCCAGTACGCCGCTCGATAACAGGTTTGACCACTTGTGGAATGACTTCGCCTGCTCGTTGCACCAAAACCCAATCACCAATACGTAAATCTTTGCGTTGGATATCTCCTTCGTTATGCAGTGAAGCACGTGAGACGGTGACGCCACGGATGTTGACTGGTTCGAGCATGGCCCACGGATTGACAGCTCCAGTACGACCAATATTCACGTCGATGTTGAGCAGTTTTGTGGCAACCTGTGTTGGTGGATACTTGAATGCAATGGCCCAGCGTGGATCACGCGCAACAGTACCGAGTTCTTGTTGTTGTGAGAAGTCGTTGATTTTGACAACCACACCATCAATCTCATAGGGCAGATCAAAACGTTTCTGTTCCCATTGTTTGCAGAACACTATGACCTCTTCCATCGAATGTGCTAAATACACATTGGGATTGACAGAAAAGCCCCATGTACGAATAGAATTGAGGGCATCCCATTGATTATCAATGTTCATGCCTTGAATGTAACCAATTTGATAGCCAAAGAAGTCGAGATGACGCGAGGCGGTGATACGTGGGTCTTTTTGGCGTAATGATCCTGCCGCAGCATTACGTGGATTGGCGAACAGTCTATTATCGTGCATCTCTTCATTAAGCTTTTCAAAACTTTTAATCGACATATAGATTTCGCCGCGAACCTCAACCCGGTCGGGGAGATGCTCGCCGCGCAAGCGTTGCGGAAGAGTACGAATGGTACGTACATTGGGTGTCCAATCCTCACCAACGAGTCCATCACCACGAGATGCGCCAATGATCAAGCGACCCTTTTCGTAAGTCAATGCCATCGCCAAGCCATCGATCTTGAGTTCACAAACATAACTAAAAGTTGCATTCGGAAGAATGGCTTGAGCGCGTTTTTGCCAGGCTAACAATTTCTCTTCGTCAAACGCATTGGCAAGGCTCAACATTGGTACGGGATGACGATGCTGAGCCACATCTTGTACTGGACCTGCACCGACACGTTGCGTAGGTGAGTCAGGTGTTTGTAGCTCTGGATGCTCCTGCTCAATTTGCTGCAATTCTTGCATGAGCCGATCATATTCCGCGTCAGTCAGTAGTGGACTGTCCTGTACGTAATACTGGTAGTTCGCCTCTTCTATCTGGTGCCGTAATACCGCGATATGGTCGGCAAGTTGCTCCGCCTCAGTTTTGTATCCTTGTTCAACTGCTGAACGCTGATCATATTGGCTTTCTGCGTCGGACATACAATGTACAACCTTTCATATGAAGGAAATAGAATAAGGCCGTTATCGTTCTGGGTGCCTATTCTTTTTAAAAAGGTTGATAGTGGAATACTTCGGGTGTGCCTGTAAACAAACCATTGATATTGCTACGCCATTGTGGAAAGAGTGGACCGCCACGAAATCCCTCTGTGTGCGCCTCTAGTGAAGTCCAGTTAACGGTGAGCATATAGCGTTGTGGCTGCTCAATACAACGTGTAACATTTGCTGAGATGCATTCTGGATGCTGACGAATAACCTCTAACCCCTTAAGAATGCCTGCGCCAAGCTGGTCTTCTTTGCCTGATGCTGCGATAAATGTTGCAACTTCTGTCACCATGATATGTTCCTCCATTTTTCTTTATATGGTACCACGAATTACAAACGAGAATATGTAGGGACCGATT
>CAXTWV010000247.1:0-6555 GCA_964248005.1 uncultured Ktedonobacteraceae bacterium
CAAACCAATCATGCAGGCTGATATTGTGAAGGACGGATCGGCTTTTATCGCCAGTCTGAATGGCGGTCAAGACCCATCAGCTTCTCTCAAGACTGACGCTGATATCCTGAACTTCGCTTTGCTTTTAGAGTACCTTGAAGCCGAGTTCTACACGACGAATGTACCAGCACTGTTTAAGTAAATAAGCATATCCATACAGAGAGGCCACATGTGCATTGCGCATGTGGCCTCTCTGTATGGATATGCTTATCGTGCTGTACGGCGCCCATAGGCTAATACTGCCAGGGGAACGAAGACAACGAGAATACCTGTACACCACGCGATAGCTTGCCAAATTGTTCCAGCATCCGGGTGATTGAGAAGCAGACCACGCACAGCATTGATAACTAGCGTAATAGGTTGATGTTCCGCAAAGACACGTAACCAGCTAGGCATACTTGCGGTGGGTACAAACGCGCTACTGGCAAAGGTCAACGGGAAGAGCCAGATGAAGCCAGCAGATTGTGCCGCCTCTACAGTGCTTACCGCAAGGCCAATCGTCGCCGATATCCATGAGAAGGCAAAGCTGACAAACAAGAGCATGCCAATCGCACCTGCCAGTTCCAGGAATGAGCCTTCGGGTCGGAAACCAACCAGTAGACCAACGATCCACATGATGGCTACCACAATGACGTTGCGTACAAGGTCCGACAGTGTACGACCCGTGAGTACGGCTGATTTCGCCATTGGCAGCGAACGGAAGCGATCAACTAAACCTTTTTGGATATCGTTGGCAAGACCAATTCCTGTTGTGGTCGAGCCAAAGATGACCGTCTGCGCGAAGATGCCTGCCATCAGGTAGTTGACATAAGAAGTCCCTTGCACCGCGATTGCACCGCCAAACACATAGCGGAAGAGCAGGACGAAAATGACCGGCTGAATGGTCGAGAAAATCAATTCTTCGGGAATACGTGGAATTTGCAGCAAGTTACGGCGTGCAAGCACAAGCGCGTCAGCAAAGGTCCAGTAGAGTGAGGGGCGCGTCAGTGGCACAAATGGTTCGTCTATACGGATATCGCGGCTCATCGTGAACTCCTTGCCAAAGGCCGAGCAGCCTTTTCGTCTATGGGCGCATCCTCTTCAGTAGCGGCACGTCCGGTCAATGTGAGGAAGACATCATCAAGTGTAGGACGACGTAATGCGAGATCGTCCAATCCAATCTGTGCTGCATCGAGATCGCGTACAACTGATGCGAGCAATTGCGCACCACGCGCGACTGGTACTACGAGGCGACGAGTCGCTGCATCAACCAGAATCTCGCCCGCACTGTAAGGACTGACTGCTTGTCGGGCTGCGTTTAGGTCGCTCCCACGTGCCAATGTGATTTCAAGACGTTCGCCGCCGACCTGTGTTTTCAGTTCGTCGGCAGTGCCCTTGGCGATAACACGTCCATGATCGACAACCATAATCTGATTTGCCAGCTGATCGGCCTCTTCCAAGTACTGCGTGGTGAGCAACACCGTTGTTCCTTCGGAGACAAGTCCACTTATGACATCCCACATCGCGAGACGCCCACGCGGGTCTAGCCCCGTTGTTGGCTCGTCCAAGAAGATGACAGGTGGGGTGACAATCAAGCTTGCCGCAAGGTCCAGACGACGGCGCATACCACCAGAGTAGGTCTTGACGGTTCGTCCTGCCGCATCGACCAGATCAAAGCGTTCAAGTAGCTCATTAGCGCGTCGTTTCGCGGCTGCTCCTGATATATGGTAGAGCTGCCCGAACATTTTCAGGTTTTCATAGCCCGTAAGGTATTCGTCAACGGCGGCATACTGACCTGCGAGACCAATCCGTGAGCGTAAGGCGTCGGCATCTTTTACAACGTCTAATCCTGCCACCTCTGCATGACCCGCATCAGGTTGTAAGAGGGTCGTCAAGATGCGTACAGCAGTTGTCTTGCCAGCACCATTGGGACCTAGAACGCCCAGTACGGTTCCCTCTTCGGCAACTAAATCAAGCCCATCGAGGGCATGAGTTTTTCCATAATGTTTTTGAAGTCCCTCGGCTAAGATGGCCGGTCTATTCGACATGGTATACTTCCTCTCACAAAACTCCCAACAACAAGGTACGGCCTTGTATCATTGGAAGATAAGCACGTATATGACGTTCAAAACGTCGAAATCAGAGCACTTACTAACCTATTCTCATCAAGAGGGAGAAACGCGGAAAGCCTTTATTGTAGTGATGGTGCAACAATGCTCTGCCGTAAGCGGCATTGTATTGACCAATGTTTCGCGATATGGTACAATGATTTTATGCGGACAACTGTCCGCATAAAATCATTGTACCGGACAATTGTCCGTTTGTCAAGAGGAGAACGTAGTGACAGAAGAAATTCGTGATGCCTCATTGCCTTCTCGTCTATCAACATCATTGAGTGGACGTGTACGGCATGAACGGCGTGATGCAATGGAGCATCGCCAGAAAATCTTACAAGTTGCTCAAAACCTCTTTGCCCAACATGGTGTTCATGCTGTCAGTATGCATCAGATTGCAAAAGCTGCTGGTATTGGGCAAGGGACACTCTATCGTCGCTATACTCACAAGGGCGATTTGTGTATGGATTTGTTGCATGAACGGCATGAGCGACTGCTTGCCGATATCACAGCACTTTGTGCCGCACATTCAAATGCGCCTGCGCTCGAGCGGCTAGATGGAGTGTTGTCTCTAAGCATTGCATTTCTCGAAGAGCAAGGTGCTTTACTTGGTCCTGTCGCGTTCACTGAGATGCGAGAGACGATGTGCCATGATGAAGCACTAGACCCACACCGTCTTTCGTTCTACATTTGGCTACACAATGTTTTCGCTCAGTTGCTTACAGAAGCCGTAGAGCGCAAAGAACTCTCCGCGCTTGATACCTCCTTTACCGCAGATGCCATACTTGTCACGCTCAATCCTATGTTCTATCATATGCAACGACACGAACGTGGCCTTTCGCCAGAACACATTCTGCAAGGATTACGTCACATTTACATTAGTGGTATGAAGATGCCTCTTTATATGGAATAACACTTCCCATCTACCAAATAGTACTATGTGAACTTCTTACACTCGCAACCTGATGTATATTTATGAGGATGTCAAGTCCCTGGTTTTAGTATCTTAGGTCAGGTAGGTCATATGGAGCAACAGCGTCAAACAGAGACCGACCGCCTCTCGGATGTTATTCACATCATACACATTGGGGGCAAGAGTGGTGTGCTCACAGTCGAGCGTGGCGAGGGTAGAACAGTAGAAGATGGTTTTATTACGTTCGTCAGCGGGCGTGTCGTTGATGCAAGAGTAGGTACACAAACTGGCCTTGCTGCATTCAACTATCTCAATACATGGCAGGCGTGTCGTTTTTCTTTGCTGAGTCGCAGTACGGACAAGGTGCCATCGGTGTATCCTGCACAACTTCCCGCTGCATCGCGTAAGGCGAACCCGACAAAAAGATTGTCATCTCACTATCAGATCGACACGAGCACACAGTCAGCAGTACCTGTGCGTCTAAGCGCAGGTGAGGAAGCGTTGCATCAATCAGGAAATATATCACTATCACGTACTCATCGTCGCCTACTGTTACTGATTGATGGACACCGTGAGAGAAGCGATCTTGCGCGTCTTATGGGACGTAGCCTTGTCGAGGTACAGGCACTACTTAGTGATTTAGAGCGGAATGGTTTCATTCAGTCGTAGCTACACTCTATAGGAGGAAGCAACATGTCCAGGGTTTCTCGATCTTCACGTAAGAGACTGTCTTTAACCCTAAGAGTCTCTATTTTGCTCGTGCTTGCTGTAGTGATTCCGTTACTTATCACCGTTATTGGGAGTGAGCTGATTCTACGTCCAACATTAATGGGACAAGCAGAGACCGAAATGGGGAACGACGCCCAGGCTCACGCACAAGCTATAGATTCCTTGCTTATCGCGCGTATGCAGGATGTAGGCTTCCTGGGACAGTATCTTGCGATCCAACGCTATCTTTCAGGGCAAGAGGCTTTCAAACAACAAGCTCTTAATGAATTAGCTCTGGGCTATCGTCTTGACCCAAATTATAGTGCCTGGACGCTTTTTGATACGCGGGGAAATGTTCGTCTCTCATATCCCGCACAGCCTGGACGACGTGGTAAATACGTGGTGTCACCAGAAATTGTGCAACAGTTGCACGGTGTGAACAAAACACGTATCTCTGATGTGTATTTTGACGATACAACGCATATGGCCTACGTTGATATTTATACGTCGATTACTGCTCCCAACACAACGCTCCTTGGATTTGGACGTTCGACCCTCAAGCTCAACGATATATGGACCGCGGTCAATAACGAGACAAATGCCGCTCCTGGCAGCTATGCTATGATTCTTGATAATCATGGAGTACGCATTGCCTACACAAATACAGATACAACACAGCTTACGCTACCCACAGCCCTTTTCAAAGCCGTAGCTCCTCTCTCGCCACAATTGCAACAACGTATTAGCAACGAAAACCTGTATGACAATACCCACGTTACTGTCAATGCTTTACCTGATCCGGCACTTGCTAGTATCGTACAAAACGCGCAGACAACACCAACATTCCAATTCACACCGGCTTTACAGAATGAACCTTTTCAAGCGTATCACGTGCAGTGCCAAGTCGTGCCGTGGACGTACCTCGTACTGAGGCCAGTCAGCTCGATCACTGGTGCCGCAAATCAACAAGATATCTACCTCATTCTGATCGCTGCACTTATTACGTTTCTCGCGGCTCTGGTTGGTCTCTTTGTTGGTCGTGGCATTACACGACCCATTCTGACATCGGTTGCGTTTCTGCGGAAAAGTAGTCAGTCGTTGAACGAACTGGCATCGCGCGAACAGGTGACAACCACAGAGCAACGTTGGATCGTCGAGACTTCGCAGACCGGATTGAAGTCAGTAGAGTATTACGCCGAGGCTACAAGTGTCGCAGCACACCGATTAGATGCAATCGGGGGAGAACTGCTACGGAACTTGGAACGGCTTGAACCGTGGCAAACGAAGGAGCGTATAGATCAGATTATGGCAACGGCAAATTATATTGGGAGTGCCGCATCCCATCAAGAGCGGAGTAGCAAGAGTCTTTCTACCGCGATACGTGTCACCATGCAGGTAACAGACCAGCTTGTGTCAGCAGCTACATCGGCTGCTGAGGCTTCTGCTCAGCTAGAGAATGTTATCGAGCAACTACGTCAGGTCGTTGGGGAATAAGTTCATGGAGAAGGACGGCGAGAAAATGAAACGTTTTGATAATGCACGCTCTCTCGTATGTGGTATTCTGCTTCTTGCTACGCTTGTGTTCGCCTCGTGTGATAGTGGTATCAATACTGGTGGAGGCAGTCTTCTTATGGCGAATGGTGGAAAAGGCTGTACAAAGGTCGGTATTCTGCTACCTGAGACAGCTTCTTCAGATCGTTGGGAGACAAAAGATCATCCTCTCCTCGTGCAAGCTATCAAGGCCGCTATTCCTGGTGTACAGATCGACTATAATAATGCACATGATAGTGCCGCTACACAACTTACTCAAGCTGAAGCAGATTTGGCAAATGGTGACTGTATCCTGGTTGTTGGTGCTCATGACAGCGTGGCAGCATCTGCTATTGTCACAAAAGCTAAAGCGCAAAATGTACCTGTTATAGCCTATGACCGTCTCATTCAGTCTAAGGACGTGAATTATTATGTCTCCTTTAATAACGAAAAAGTAGGTCAACTTCAGGCTCAGTATATAGCGAACCATTATATGCAGTATCAAAAAAACGGTGCTATCAACATTGCGGTGCTGAGTGGTTCACAGACTGATACCAATGCATTGATGTTCAGCAAAGGTGCTCATTCAGTCCTCGATCCTTTGTTTGCTGAAGGCCGCCTCAAGAATGTGTATGAGAATTTCACACCCGATTGGAACAACAGTACGGCTCAGGTCGAGATGGAGACAGCCTTATCCGATCAGACAAATAATATCCAGATTGCGTATGCGGCGAACGATGGCCTTGCGAACAGTGTTATTACCGCATTGAAAGCTGTCAACCTGAATGGGAAGGTTCTCGTAACAGGGCAAGATGCGACGGTTACAGGTATCCATAACATTCTTCTGGGCGAGCAGAACATGACCGTTTATAAACCTATTGCACAAGAAGCCCAATCGGTAGGACTTCTTGTCAAGGCACTTTATTTAGGCACAAATATCGCTGCATTAACACATGGAGCAACTATTGCGACATTTGATGGTGGAAACATCCCTGCAATTCTTGACACGCCTGTTGCCGTTGAACGAGATACCATTGCATCGACAGTCATAGCCGATAAATTCATCTCGAAAAGCGACGTGTGTAATGGTATCCCTGCTGGCACTGCTGGCGTTTGTTAATGTAATATCCATTTGTATGAATGACATTGATGTGGTTTGATAAAATAAAACGAATTGTGTAGGGACCGATTAATCGCGTCCTTGTCGGCGAGTGAAGAGGGCAAAAGGACGGGATGAATCGGTGCCTACCCAATTGGGTTTTTTAGGGATAT
>CAXTWV010000247.1:6565-7839 GCA_964248005.1 uncultured Ktedonobacteraceae bacterium
CTACTATACACGACGTGTATAGTAGGGTAGCCCCTTGTGGGCGTCCGTTGTGCGGAACATTATATCTGTTGTGCGTGGAACATCATATTAGAATTGCCCAACCAATTGCGCAAGGCGTGTCTGCTCTTCTTCGGGGTTAGTGACGGATATAGACATGACAAGCAACTCGTCCAGTCCTGCATCCAGCAATTCCGTGAGACGCGCTTTGACATCAGTTTCGCTGCCTGAGACGACGAGGCTGTCGAGCAACTCGTCAGACATCGTGCCATCTTCTGAAACGGGAAATCCTGCCTCAGCAAACATGTTAGCGTAGAATGGCAAACGACCGTATCGGCCAATTTGCTTACGGGCAGCCGCCAACACTGCTGGGCGGTCCTGGCTTAGCGCAACGGGAATATGTGCTATGAGTGGTGGGACGGCACGTGCGGCTCTTGTAGCTCCCGCGCGTAAGGCGGGGAACGCTCTATTAAGGAGATATGGTACAGGACTGACCCAGGAAATCGCTCCATCGGCGACCTCACCCGCGACATAATACGCGCCCTCACGCAAGGCCGAAATCAGGATGGGCGTGCGTGGTGTGCGTGGAAACGAGGTCTTAATGGTGTAGAAGCGACCTGTATGCTCAATCTTGCCATCCCAGAGGATTGCACGCAGGATGCCTACATACTCGCTCAAGTGTTCCATCGGTGTCGGCATTGCCAAACCATAGACTCCCTCGATAACCGGACGATGGCTTGGTCCAATGCCCAATCGTACCCTCTCAGGGGCGAGATCGTGCAATGTTAGTATTTGCTGTGCTAACGCGAGCGGATGACGTGGGTAGGTCGGCACAATTGCTGTTCCCATCCGAATACGTTGCGTTTGTACTGCCGCAGCCGCGAATGTTGTCAACGTGTCAGGTAGCGGTGTACTTTGTGTCATCCAAATTTGTTGTACACCAGCCGCCTCCGCCGCTACGATTGCCGCAACCGCCGCCTTTGCATCTGTGCCAGACACAACCAGTCCGATACGCTCTCGTAATGGTCGCTGTGCCGAGGTCTCTACGTTTGTAGGAGTTGTATTGTTGTTTTGCATGTACTCGTCCCCTTTGAATATGGTGTTGTTAATTGAGGTCGTAAGGAATGTTGCTCTCCTGCCGCTTGTTGTAATCGAAATAACATACGCTATCTAATATTTCTAACACAGGAGAGATACATGTCATTCCCACCATTCAGTTTTCTTGCTCATCTCGAATGCCCACGTTCCCAAAGCACTCGGCGATTTTCTTGTCTTAG
>CAXTWV010000248.1:0-7772 GCA_964248005.1 uncultured Ktedonobacteraceae bacterium
GGCACCAATGACAACGACAAGCGAACAACCGACAGTGGTTACACCAGCAGATTGGGTATCAGGTCCAAGTCAAGGTGAATGGACCTATGATGCCTATGCCGCCCTACCTGATGATGGGCAACGCTATGAAATTATTGACGGTGTGCTTTTCACTACGACATTTTCTCCCAGTCCACAACATCAGCGAACTGTCGGACGCATCTCGCGTAGCCTTTCAATGTATGTTGAAGATACTGATGCAGGTGAGGTTTTCATTGGTCCTCTTGACGTAGAGTTTTCTCCTAAAACAGTCGTACAACCTGATATCTTTGTAATTTTGAAAGTCGGTACCGTCAGAGTTACAGAAACACATATTAAAGGTGTACCTGATCTCGCCGTTGAAGTATCCTCGCCAAGCACTGTTGGGCATGACCGCTCTACCAAGCAGAAAGCTTATGAGCGTGCAGGTGTGCGTGAGTACTGGTTTGTGGACCCGTTAGCACACACCATCGAAATACTCGTTTTGAAGGGCAAAACATATACGTCGCTTGGTGTATTTAGTGGTGAGCTTCCCCTCCCATCTCTCGTTGTACCTGCACTGGAAGAGGTACCAGCCGAAAAGTTTTTTGTGTAGCTACATATATATACACACACGACAGACGCCCCAAGGGGCTACCTTACTACACGACGTTGTTACGTGCTACACACGTTGTGTATAGTAGGGTAGCTCCTTGTGGGCGTCCGTGGAACCCCTCCAACATTAGAAACTTTCATAGCACAAGCAACGTATCACAAGGAAAGTGGCATCTTCTCTATATTTTGTGCCACGCGAAATAGGGGAAATAGGATGCGAAGGACCTATTGCTTTGCCCTCTCGCTGTGTATGTTGTTATTCGTACTGACAGGATGTCAAATCGCGCAATCGGCATTTACAAAAACAGCAGGCAACGCTGGCGCGGCATTCGCGGCGGCCTCGACAACACTGACGTATGCTCACACAGGGAAGCTCACAACAGCCTACACAAAAGCGAGTTTCGAGAGTTACCAGAGCGAGCTAAACGGTATCGACCAACAACTACTCTCACAACAAGGTTCCCCCGACACCCATACCGTACAGCACCTGCTCGACCTTTATAAAACAGCCATGCAAGCCGTTAATCAACCGTGTCTGGAAGCTACGTGTAATTGGCACGCACAAGTTTCGGCACTCAATCAAGCGAGTAGTGCGTTCTTAAAAGCGGGTGGATAATGAAAAAATGGTTTTCCATCGCGCTCGGCATCGTCACTGCAACGGGTGGCTTCCTTGATGCAGGTACCATTGCCACATCGGGATCAGCAGGAGCGAAGTTTGGGCTTGGCTTGATCTGGGCTGTGTTGCTAGCAACGGCGGAAGTCATTCTGCTCGTTGAGATGGTTGGTCGCTTTACGGCGGTTTCCAAGAAAACCTACGCCGAAGCCATCCGTGAAGACCTCGGTTTCAAGTTTTATCTTCTACCCTTGATTAGCGAAATCATTGCCGAGAGTCTTCTCCTGACCGCAGAGCTTGGCGGTATGGCAATCGCGCTTTCACTGTTCACAGGGATTTCGTGGCATTACCTGTTTCCAGTCGCGGCCTTGCTCGTTTTTTTGATGGCGTGGCGTGCGCCGTTTGACTGGATTGAAAATGGACCCGCTCTATTTGGTCTACTCGCGCTTACATTTATCGTGGCACTCGTGGCACTCGGCGGACCGCCAAAAGAACTCTTGCCGACACTCTGGAAACCTGCTGTGAAACAGGGCGACCTTGCTAATTATCTCTATCTTGTCGCCGCCATCCTTGGCTCGACCATCAGCCCGTACCTGCTCTTTTTTTATTCGTCAGGAGCGCGTGAGGAGAACTGGTCGGCGAGTTCGCTGCTGCTGAACCGTGTCACAGCATTCTTAGGTATGGGCTTTGGCAGCCTGAGTTCTATCGCGATTGTGATGCTGTGCGCGATTGTACTGCAACCATTGAACCTGAATGCCAATACACTAGGTGAACTCGGTCTGGCGATGACCAAACCCTTTGGCGTCGTCGGCTCTTTGCTCTTTGCTACCATTCTCTTTATCACCTGCTTTGGGGCCTCATTAGAGGTACTACTTGGTGTATCGTATAATATCGCGCAAGGCTTTGGCTGGGAGTGGGGTGAGAACAAAAAGCCTGCTGAGGCGGCACGCTTCAATCTTGTTATCGTTCTTTTCCTAATCGTCGCTATCGGCATTGGCTTGCTCGGTATTGACCCATTGCAACTAGCCCTCTTTGCCTCAACCGTCATAGCCCTGTTCCTACCAATATCGCTTTCACCAATGCTGATTCTCATGAATGATCCTCAGTATCTCGGCGACAAAATCAACGGCAGACTCACCAATATCGCAGTCGTGTTCATCTTAGTCATTGCGTTTCTCGTTGCCGTGGTTTCGATTCCTCTGCAACTTTTAGGAGGTGGCTAGCGATATGCCAGTAGACGATAATCTCTTCTCTATACGCGACATTCTCGACTCACAGCTAGAAACTCACGACAAGCATAGCATCGGGCGAGTGTCAGACATCGAAGGCGAATGGCAAGAGGATGGTGTATTCATCATTACACATCTTGTGATAGGACCACAAACACTTGCGGGGCGTGTTGCAGAGCCACTACGCACAATAGTACGCTTCTTCCTACGCGACCGTTTCGATAACCGCATTCCACTGAGCGATGTAGAGGACTTTGGGCCAACACTTCGATTGCGAAAAACGGCGGCAGAGTATGCTGTTGGAAAAACTGATACGTGGATAGCGAACTACATCCTACGCTGGATTCCAGGGAGCGGACACTCATGAATCAACCCCGAACATCACGCTATATTAGCAAGTTGCTGAGTCACAAAATCGTCACCGCCGAAGGTAAACGCATTGGGCATGTCGCCGATGTTGTGCTAACGGAAGAAGCTCCTTATAAGGTCCGAGGATTTCTCTATGGTGAAAGTGGTTGGGAACACCGCCTGCATCTACTCAACCCGTTCAGAAGAGTAGATCATGCACAAACGAAGCCAGACATCTTGTCATGGGAGAATGTGGAGCGCATCGAACGCTCCACGATAGTGCTGAAACAAGGCGTTTCCATATGACTAATATGAAATTCCGGGTGTCTTTTTCAGATACGTATCACTCGTCAGTTGCTGCAAGACAAACGCGGCAACGTCTGCACGTGCAATATCCTTTATGGTATATTTTCCATCTAGCATGACGCGGTACGTACCCTTCGCTTCCTTGTTGCTGAGTATACCTGGACGTACAATCACCCAATCCAGATCACTCTGTTTGATAATTTCTTCCTGGCGTGTCTTATCGGCATATCCTCCACTAAGCAACAATGGTAAAAAGATGTTGTCGTACAAGAAGCCGCCATGACCACGACTATCGCCAGAACCAACGCCTGTAATACAAACGAGACGATGCACACCTTGTTTGTTCATTGCCGCAATCAGATTTCTTGTTCCATCCGAGTAAATTGTGGTAGGCTTTCTTGACTCTGAGATGGACAAACCCAACGAGCATATAACAGCTTCTTGTCCAACCATTGCCTGTTCAACCGAGGCAGTATCAAGAATATCCCCTTGAACAACTTTCAAGTTTGAATTTTGTAAAGTTAGCGTAGCCGGATTACGTACAAGAGCCGTAACTTCATGGTTTTGGGCAAGTGCCTGGCTTAAAATCTCTTTACCCGTACCGCGTGTAGCACCAATGAGTAATATTTTCATCGTCTTTCCTTATTGTTTACTAGCCTGTAGTTTCCATTTGAAACTTGGTATACTTACTGTAGATGAGAACGAAAGGCTAGTCAATACGGCACTTTATAAACACCTGGTTACTTAAAAGTAACTCGATTTGTTACTTTGAGATACCAACGAGGAGGAGTATAACAATGGAAAAACCGATGCAGCGTTGTCCAGTTGAAGCAACATTGAGTATGATAGGAGGAAAATGGAAGTTGCTCATCCTATGGCAACTTCGAGGTGGTCCACGTCGCTTTACATACATTAAGCGTGCTGTAATGGGCATCACGCAAAAAATGCTCACGCAACAACTTCGAGAGCTAGAAGCCGACGGCTTAGTGGGAAGACAGGTCTATGATGAGATGCCGTTGCGTGTCGAATACAGCATCACACCACACGGAGAAACACTTTTGCCTGTACTTGCAGCGATGGCGAAATGGGGCTACGAAAACTACCCCGGTGAATTTAGCCCATCACGTTCCGAATCGCAGAATGTTCTGTAAACGATGCATCCTTCATAAAACACTTGGGCTAGAGAAAACCGTCTGTAGGGGTCTAATTCATTACACCCTGTTGGCATGCACAAACGTGGGGAAGATGTTGAGACGTTTGCATATGTCCCCAACATGCATATGTGCCAAGAGGGTGTAATGAATTAGACCCCTACAGACTGGTTATTAACATGTCATGTGCAATATGCTTACCACCAGCCAGCTGCTACGGCATTATTCGCGGGCGTTGGTGCGACAAAACTAAAGTCACTGGGACAGTAAGGATAGCTGTGTATAACGGGCGGTGGCTTTGGCGCATTGAAACTAAGTGTGTTTGTAGCAACATGTGTAAGCACTGGTGTTGGTTGTACAACTGGCACGAATGATGGCACTGTTCCTGGCATGAACCAATCGGTTGTACGCACACCATCGGGATACGTCACGGTCGCTTGTTGCAAACCACCCGGATTTACGAAGTCACGAATAGGTTTCCCTTGTTCCGCGACAAGCATCGAGTCGTGCCAGATGGGAGCGGCACCATCGACACCAAGCACATTATTCATCGGTGTGTTATCGTCGTTGCCAACCCAGACACCCATCACGTAGTCGGTGGTATAACCCATGGTCCAGTTATCACGAAAATCGGTGGTAGTGCCAGTTTTAGCAGCGGCTGGTCGGACCGTGCCTCGATTGCCTGCCCAGCAGTCATCGCGTGAGTTCGAGAAGAGTTGTAGCACATTACAATCATAAAATTCAGGCAAGCGTGACTCGTTATCGCTCAATACATTGGTCATCATGTAGGCGAGCTGTGGACTGAGCACTTTTGTTCCCTTGAGGACCGCATGTCCAAAAGTTTGATTTGTGCTCGCGAAGACCACCTTGCTGACCGCGTAGTAAGGAACATGTACGCCGCCGTTGGCAAAAGTGCCGTAAGCGGAGGTATGGTCGATGAGTTTTACACCTAGCCCACCCAGTACAAGCGAATAGCCGGGGGTCCCCTCATAGCTAGTGACGCCCATGTCATACGCTGTTTTCATCGAGTTATCAATGCCAACATGCTGCAATACTTTGACGGCTGGCACGTTGAGCGAGTTTTGCAGAGCGCAACGCAGAGTCATGTGCCCATGAAATCGCAAATCGTAGTTTTCCGGCGTAAACGTTGACGGATCCGAATCGGGCAAATCAATGGTCAAAGGCGTGTCAGCGATTGCCTGTGCGGGTGAGGCACCTTGCTCGAAAGCGGTCACGTAGACATAGGGCTTGAACGATGAACCGGGTTGCCGATAACTTTGTGTGGCAACATCAAATTGACCATCGATACTCGTATTATTGTAGTCGATACTGCCAAGTAGCGACCGTATCGCTCCCGTGTGATAGTCGATCAGCACTTCGGCAGCGTTGCTTACGTTATGTCCATTGTTGTACAGGTCCGCGACATGTGCTTGCGCGATCTTTTGAATTTTGTCCTGCAGCGCAATGTCTAATGTTGTATAGACGATCATATCTGAGCGCGACAACTGCTCACGTTTGAGATGGTAGATTGACTCAAGTTGTGTCAACACAAAGTTAAAAAAGTGTGGCGCACGATTTATTAGGCTCTTCGGTTGTTTGAAGAAGTTTGGACTTCTAGCCTCTTTCATAGCATCATCTGCCTGTACCAACGTGATGTATTGCTGACTCACCATGAGACCCAGTACAAGCTGGCAACGATTAATAGCCGCTTGTGGATGGCGTGAAGGCGAATAGGAGTCAGGCGAGTTCGGTAGGCCGGCAAGCATTACGGCCTGTGCAAGGTCAAGTTTCGCCGAGGCTGGTTTCCCTCCTGGTGTATCTTCCAACCCAAAGTAAAGATTTGCCGCTGCGTCAACACCATATGCCTGATCGCCGTAGAAAATGCTGTTCAGGTACATTTGCAGAATATCACGCTTGCTATAACGACTATTAACCGCAGGTGTTAAGGCAATTTCCTGCAATTTGCGGACTATAGAGGTTTCGTTACCGACCACCAAATTTTTGATCAACTGCTGCGTAATCGTGCTACCACCCTCGACAACATGTCCACTCTGTACATCGTCAATAGCGGCGCGAACAATGCGTAGGATATCGACGCCTGGATTGGTCCAGAAATTCTTATCCTCAGTCGCAATGGTCGCGTCAATCAGATCAGGAGATACATTGTCGAGCGAAACTGTTGTATGCACACCCTGATCGGTCAACTGCCCAAGAAAGACACCTTTACTATCGTACATCTTGAGATTGTCTTTCGGTAACAGATCGTGGAGCGTCGCAACTTGCGGAATATATTTAGATTGGGTGTCACTATAGAAGCGATAGGCTGCATAGACACCAGCACTACTGAGCGAAAGGAATACAACGAGCAATGATAGAGCAGTACTGCCAAAAGTAAGCCAGAGGCGTTGCACCTTACGACGCTCATCATCACGTGTAAAGCGCAAATTTCTACGTGAGATATGACGGAGCAAAAGCTTTTTGCGCCTCTTTAGAAGGGGAAGCTGTGACGTAATAGCAGTTGCAGGCATTGGGGTATGCTTGATCGACGCAGGAATAGGAGTATCTCTTGCTAAGGCAAGCGTCTTTCGAGTGGCAATGTCAATTTGTGCATCGTGCTGAGTATGCCCATCTGGTCTCTGGTTCTCTGCTGGCATAGCGATACTCCTTATGACCTGTTTTTGTACATCAGGCGTTCATATAAACCATACCATATTGACACGCTACTCGACAATAATCAAAAGTGAGAATTGCTCATCCTTTATAGATAAACGCAACGGAGGGGAAATAGTTGCATCGGGATATTGTGGGGAGCATGTCAATACAGATTTGATCCTCACGGACGCCCACAAGGGCTACCCTACTATATGACGTAATTGCGTGCTACGCACGTCGTGTATAGTAGGGTAGCCCCTTGTGGGCGTCCGTGGAATTTATTTAACTGTAGCACCTATGCTACAAGCATTGCCAACATCTTCCATTAACATACAAAAAAATATATGCTGAAAGGACACACATAATCGAGAGGAGCAAAGTATCCATGAAATTACTGATTATTGGCGGTACAGGCTTTCTTGGAAGGCATCTTGTTGACGCCGCCTTACAACGTGGGCATGAATTCACTTTATTTAATCGCGGACAGAGCAACCCCACACTCTTTCCAAATGTCGAGCAACTACACGGCAACCGAGATGGAGGACTCGCGATACTGCAAAGGCGATATTGGGATGCAGTCATAGACACATGCGGCTATGTCCCACGCGTTGTAGGAGCTTCAGCACAGGCAGTAGCATCCTTGGCAAACCATTACACCTTCATTTCCAGTATTTCCGTCTATGCGGACTTTAGCAAAGCTGGCATAGACGAACACGCGCCCGTCGCCACACTGGAGGACGAGCGTGTCGAAGAGATCACAAACGGGGCCTACGGCGGACTTAAAGCACTCAGCGAACAGGCCGCAGAGCACGCGATGCCAGGACGTACTCTCATTATTCGTCCCGGCTTGATCGTCGGTCC
>CAXTWV010000249.1:0-7771 GCA_964248005.1 uncultured Ktedonobacteraceae bacterium
TGATTAGGTTCCGCAAAAAAATGTTCCGTATCCCAAGAGATACGGAACATTTTTTTGTTGTGGAGAAGAGAGCAGTCTTAGAAACCAAAGCCAGTAGGTGCGCCTCCTTGAGGATAGCCTCCCTGTTGGCCTTTGTGTCCATTGATAAGTTGGTCAAGAAACATTGGGTTGCTGCTAATTTGCTTTGTCACCATGTCGGCTTCGGCCTGTGTGACATCACCAGCACTCACAGCTGCCTTGAGTTCGCTCTGAATAGCAGTGTTCAGCAGAGTCTTGAGTTGTGTATCAGAGACCTTGTGTGCTGCTGCGATATCGTGAAGGCTCTTGCCAGCCTGTAACTGACTGGTCAAGTCAGCAGAGCTAATCCCAAGTCCTTTCGCAACCTGCGCCTCGGCTGCAACAAGATATTGCTGCAACTTCTGCATATTGACGTTGCCTGGATTGCCGCTATTGCCCTGGAACTGGCAATTCGTGGCATTCCCAAGACGCGCCTTGATCTGATCTGCTTGGGTCTTGGTAAGCTTGCCATCCTTGACCATTTGGTCAATCGTGTCACTTGCCGCGCCGCTCTCCGCACTCTGCAATTTGCTGGATGAAACGCCGAGCTTGTTCGCGAAGTCCTTCTGGAACTGACTACAATATGTATTTGTTGCGCTACTAGCATTGCTACTGCTTGTGCTAACCGCGCTGGTCGATGCAGTCGAGGTCGTGCTACTCGCATTGGCATTAGCGACACGCGCACTCCCATAGACCGCTCCTACCAGGATGCCCAGAAGCAGCAAGAGGCTTGAGCCGCCAATAATCAAAAATCGTTTCATGTGTATCTCCCCAGGAATAGGTATATAGCACCATCGCTGATGCCATTCTCTTTTTCTCGTACCCGATATCGATATATACGTATCACCACTGCCTTTGGTGGCATATATATCATACGTCAAAACGGAGCAGAATGTGTGAGGAAAGCTTAAAGTTTCTGTAAACATTGCATTTCAAGCACACTACACATAATTCTCGATGCTCGACAGTTGATGTGGACTCACAAAAGCGGGTTGGGTCACAAGTATTGGAGATGCAAAAAGACACTGCTATTCAGTGTCTTTCAAAAAAAGAGCTAGCAATGTCCCTCACGCGTTCAAAGTTCTAGCGTGTAATGTAGTGGATTGCTCGATTCAATGAGGACCAATACATTGTCCCCGACGTGCTGTTTGGGACGAAGCTCCTGTGGTTGACTACTGAAAATATAGGACTGTCGGCTCTTTTTGTCAACCCACTCAGCTTTCAGCACCCAACCCTCGCGCCATGTTTCTGGCTCCAGTTCTACCTTCGTCACCGTCGCCGGAACGCACCCGGTACAACTGTATAGCCTGCTCACTTTCCGTCTGTATCTGTATATGGCTCGCCCAATATAGAAACACGCGACGGGAATAATACTCGCCAGTAGCACAAGAAGTGCTATTGGCATACTCATACATATGCGGACAATTGCCATCGTTCACCCTGCTTCTCGCATTGCTGCATTTTCTAACAAAGATATCTTTCTCACACGAATGAAGCCTGACTATGCCTTCTGTCGTTCGCTCTTCTCATAATGTCCTGTATTTGGAGGGGTAGATACTTGCGCTCGCATTCTCTCAAGATGACGGGCTTCCGTCACCCGCGTCAATTCCGCTCGGAGTTGCTTGTTTTCTTGCTCTATCTGCCCTATTCTCATCAATCGTGTGAGCAAGAGATTGAGCGAATTGCCGACGCGCCAAAGCATGTTATCCTGGTTCATCTGTGCGCGGGCTGTACGATCCCCATTCGCTGCTTGCACCAACACCTGTGAAAGATGCTGTACCCCTGCATCGAGATGTTGCTGACGCATAGCCTCACGTCGCTGTAATTCAGCCTCGCGTTGCTGCAATTCGGCGATCTCTTCGGCGCGATCCGCACGTGCCATCGCGAGCAGGGCGTTGCGAACCCAGATGTAGGAAACCACTGCCACCACGATTTGTAGACTAATGGGCTGAGCGATGGCATTAAAGCCCATGCTCGACGTGAGCGTCATATTGAGTTCAGATGTGCGCGGTTGGAATAAAAGGTCAGCAGCGATGAACACGATGTTACTGAGCGCGACAGGGAATACACTTATGGGAGGCAGTAGCGAAACAGCGATGAGTTCAGATACGACCAGAACGTCAAACGTTGGGAGATCGCTCACACCCAGACCCATCGGCGTGGTGAGGAGCATGAGGCCACACCCAAGGTCTATCACTACGATGAGCAGAATACTCACCATTGTGACTTTTCCCCATTGGTTGAACAGCAGCGCGACGGCACACAGAACCAGGCCGAGTATGACCGTCCCGATTGAGGGCGAACTTTTCATCAAGATCGCACCGGGCAAATCAATCAATTGTAACAGCGCGATGACCAGCAGAATAACATTCACCACCTTTTTGCGATGAACCTGCTCACGCAATGCACGCTCAGCATTGCGTCTGACGATGAATGGCTGCGTCATACTCTCTTGTGTAAGGCGATCTGTGAGTGGAAGCATAGCCATGATCTTCCTCCCTTTCTGGATGGTAGAAGGAGTAACACACGATATTTTCTATTCGCACATTCTTTGCAGAGATACTTCCATGAAACTCATCATTCCATAGGGCTGACCCAGCAAGCTCGCCGGGTCAGCCCTAGGCTATTAAACCGTGCCAGTAATGTAGGCGAGTGCTTTGGCACCTGCCACCGTTGCTACTTGTTTACCAAGCATACGTCCATCCTGGTCTCCCCGATTAAAGTGGATGCCACCATATTGTCGGGAAATGCCAGCCTCAGCCGCTGCAGCCGAGAAGGTTGCCCAGGAAAGAGTGGTACTCTGTATCGGTGCAAAACCAGGTTCGATTTGCGAACTCCCAGGGGCCGCTGTATAGGAATCTCCAAAGGTATCCGATCCTGTCGCCTGTTGTAAGATGTACGCACCTGCCGCACTAAAAGTGCTGTGCCCTGATACGTATTCAGGAAACGGTGGTGTCACCACGAATGACTCCTGATAAGGTAGAAAATTTGCCCCATCCGGCATCGTTATTGTTCCTTGTCCTGCTCCTCCCCAACATACCAATGGCTGTCCTGCGTGTAAGTAGCGCACAGCAGTAATTGGTCGCACGGAATTATAATAGCGTTTGCATTCCCAGCAAGCGATGCCTGCATCGAAAACCGCGTTAGACAGGGCAAAAAACAGCATGACATCATCACTGAGAGCATGTTTGTTCTTAGATGAAATGTACTGGGCGGAGACAAACTGTGTAAAGAGTTCCCAGTGACCAGGAGGGGTTTCGGAGTGTGGACCGTTGGCCCAGTAGTCGGCAATCGTTTTCGTCGTATCGGTGAGCTGAGCGTTGTACTGGATAATCGTATTGGCTTGGGTCATGTAGGCGCCAGTAGGATTGGTATAATCGGTAGCGGGACCTGTTGTAGGCCGGAACTGCGAACCTGAGGTCAGCGCGAAGGGAGTCACGGTCCCCCAGTGCGGGGTCGTATACTTTTGAACTTTGCCATTCACAAGCAGAGGTTGCCACTTCGTGGGATCGCTGAGCTGGTTGTATGTGTTGACCGGGACATAGCCGGTGGTATCGGTGTAGCCATTGAGCTGATTCGACCCATCGCCATGGCGGAACGTGATGACTGCTTGTGCCGCAACGTTGCCCACTCCAGCTTGTGTCGCTGTATCGGTCGAGGTGTTGTTTGGATCGAAACCCTGACTTTGCAGTAGCGAGGTAAACACTGAGGCGTCAGAAGGGAAGAGGTCCATTAATGCCCTATATGCAGCATAACTGACTGCTTGAGTTGCATCACTCTTCGTCTTCTGGCGGGGAATGCCGTTAGGCCGTGTGGGAACCGCATTCTTGTCGTAGGTGGCCCAAGCATCGAACATACAGGTATGCATGATAGCAAGCGCACGCGAGCCTATTGTCGGACCTGGACTGACATCACGTATGGCCTGCAATGCTGCATTGTTCCACTGAATCGCTGCATTGGGCATCGTACTACCAGGAGTAGGTGGTGGTGGCGGCGGCGGTTTTGCTGCGAAGGTAGAGCCTCGGTGTAATTCAAATAATGCTCCTGCACCTGCCACCGCCACCAACAATCCTGCCCCTCCAGTACGTACAATTGTACGTCTGCTCACATGCTTCGTCATCTTACCGATCTGAGCATGTGTCTCGGTAGACTCGTGGCTTTGCGCCATACGGTCTTGATACTTCCCTGTTTTCATCAATTTCTCCTCTTTGAGAACCCATCGGTACAACCATTGCTCCCGAAAAAATCCTCTTTTGTACATCCTAAAGAAATAGAATTCACATTTCGTACACTATAAAAAATAGAATTCATTGCATTTTCCAACGAAAGGTTCAGCTTGAGTAGAACCGCAGGTACGTTCCTACCTATAAACATTGTCAGGTAGATATATATTGACGCACTTCGATACGGAAGAGTCTTGAAACGCCTGCTTGCTACACAAGTGAACGACACCTATCTTATGTAACGGATAGTTAAAAAAAAGTAACAAGGTAATCGGAACTATTATGACTTTTTGATTATAGAGGATGTAAAAAATCCCCTTTTAGTAGTTGTGGTATAGCATATATCTACAAATAAACCCTACTGTTATGAGGAGGAGTACCAGGCTCTAGGAGGGGGTGTCAGAGAAGATATTCTTCTGAGCACCTCGATTTGCGTCCTTGGAACACTACAAAGCGAGCTGTCCAGCAGTATACTCATGTGGCAATGGAATTTTTGCTTTTTGTGTTTTTACACATGAAAAAGGTCGGCACTGTTGGGGAAGTGTGCCGACCTTTTTCTGGAAGAACGGAAAGAGAAAAGAGAGAGTAAGGCATCTAAATCTTTGTCACGTATCTCACGTCTATAATATACTTCCTAAATATCAACAAATTATGTGCTAACACTCAAGATTCTGTTAAGCTTACCATCAACACAAAAATCTGTGTATTTCCGTCTCGTAGTTGTGCTACAATCGACGTATCACATGATGTGGGAACCAATTTATCGCATTCTTTTGACAATCGACCGCCAACGAGGACGTGATAAATCGGTCCCTACAATCGACGTATCACATGAAATTGACAAAACGCATCCTTTTGGGCAATCAACGCCGACAAGGACGTAATAAATTGGTCCCTTATATGAATAGAATTTTCAACTGTTGTTTGGAGAAATAGCTATGGCGCAGAAGATTTTGTTGATCGAGGATGAAGACGGTATTATTCACCTGATAAATCTCTACCTGAAAAATGAGGGCTTCACTGTGGTGATTGCGAAGGATGGAGCTGATGGTCTGGCTCTGCACGCCCGTGAACAGCCCGATCTGGTCATCCTCGACATCATGCTACCCGCCATTGATGGCTTTGAGGTCTGCCGACGCATCCGTGCATGGTCCAAGACGCCTATTCTGATGTTGACCGCGCGGAGCAGCGAGGAAGACCGCATCACAGGGTTAGACCTCGGAGCGGACGATTATCTTGTGAAGCCATTCAGTCCACGTGAACTCGTGAGTCGCGTGCGTGCCATTCTCCGTAGAAGTGGCTCTACTGATGCGCCCGCTCCCACTCATGAGCAAGCACTTGCGGCTAAGAGCGAGGTATTGCGCTTCCCCGGTCTGACAATTGATCTGCCAGCACGCCGTGTCGAGGTAAACGGTGTAGAAATCGCTTTGACTCCAACAGAATTTGACCTGCTCGCATTGTTAGCAAAATCGCCTGATCGCGTCTTCACTCGCGAAATCCTGATGAACAAAGTGTGGGGCTATGACTATCTTGGCGATGGTCATACGATAGATGTCCATATGAGCGCGTTACGCAAGAAAATAGAACTTGAGTCAGGACAACGGTACATTAAGACCGTCTGGCGTGTTGGCTATCGTTTCGAGATCAAAACTCCCACACCGCGTCCGATGAGTACGCCATCATAAGGGGAAAACTACTATGCGTATGCGTTGGTGGCAAAGTATCCGCTGGCGATTAGCACTTGGCTCGATGCTGATCGTATTGCTGGCAACAACAATTCTAGCTGCTGCAGCTATTTTCGCCATTGCCTACTACTACAATACAGAACAGACACAAAACATTCATAGCTCTACTTACGATGAAGCGCAGAAAATAGGTCAGCAATATGCAGCAACACAAGCGACATCGCTTCGTCCTCGTAGACTTGGTATTGCACTATTGAATACGATCAAAGATAATCATCAGTCTGTTGTGAACAACACGTTCTTACATATACGCCAAGGTGAGGAATATCAATTTTTAGTGCTTAATGCACGCGGACACCTTATCTCTCCTACCGTGAAATCTGTCAGCACCGTCTCAATCTTACAGAATGTTCTATCTGCGACTGTCCGTTATTGTAATGTTCCATCAAGCGATGCCCAAAAGATATGTAATGCAATCGGACAAGCAAGAGATAAGAATGAATCTACAACTGGTCAGATTGGTCAGAATCCTTTCTTGCCACGCACATTCACGGTTGAACCAATTACTGCCGATGGCACTCGTAACGCAAACGTACAGGTTGTTGGTATGTTAGTCTTGCTGACGCCAGCAGATACGCTATCAACATCTTTTGTGCAATCGGTGGCGCAATCCGTTTTGCTCGTTTCACTGGCTGTTGCATTCATAGCTGCTGTTGTTGCTATTATCTTCTCGCGCACAATTACGCGCCCCCTGGCAAAACTCACCAATGCGTCACGCATTCTGGCCTCCGGCGATTATAAAGCGCAGGTGACAATCAGGTCGCATGGTGAAATTGGCGAATTGGCACACAGCTTTAATGAAATGGCATCGCAACTGAGTCGCGACGTGGACGAGTTGCGCCAGCAAGAATTATGGCGACGCGAATTGATTATGAGCATTACCCATGATCTTGCGACACCACTCACTGCCATCGCTGGCCTTGGCGAATCGCTGGTTGATGGCGTGACGCAAAGTCGTGAGGACTATGAGGCAACCGGACGGATTATTGTGCGCGAAACTTTGCGCTTGCGTCGGCTCGTCAAAGACTTGCATGTCATGGCAAAGGTTGAGGCAGGTGCGCTGCAACCGCAGCGCAAAGAACTCCGCCTTGCCGCGCTGGTTGATGAAATATTGGCGGTCCTGGCACCAGAATTTGAGCGTGCTGAGGTAGAACCACGCAATGCTGTTCCCTATCAACTGCTGATTCAGGCCGACGCTGACATGCTGACCCGCGTCTTCGCGAATCTCTGTGCTAACGCGATACGCCACACACCGAAAGGCGGCAGTGTCACAATAGAGGCAATGGTGCAGGGGAACATTCTCCTCGTTTCCGTTTCTGATACAGGTGAGGGCATTCCACCAGAAGCACTGTCACTCATCTTTGAACGTTTCTACCGAGCCGATAGTGCGCGACAATCTGCAACGGGTGGTAGTGGTCTTGGCCTCGCTATTGTCCGTGCCATCGTCGAAGCCCACGGTGGAACCGTCCATGCCGAAAACAACCCCAGCGGTGGTGCCCGCATTGTCTTCACGCTGCCTTATGTAGAAATCCCCAACAGGGGTAACAATTCGTCGCACCTGACGATGAGCGATGAGGAGAATACAGCGATAGAGGAAACTGTTACCGATACGTTGCCTCTTCGCTTGCCTGTCATTAGGCGTAATGAACTGTTGCCACTACCACCTCAAAAGTAATAGAGAAGAGTAACACAGTAGTAGTCCGCCCAACTAAATTTGACGGAAAAGAAAGAAGGAGGTATCCTGTC
>CAXTWV010000250.1:0-7693 GCA_964248005.1 uncultured Ktedonobacteraceae bacterium
CACACGCTAATGCGATGTAAAAAATGAATGTGACAATGTAGGGGTCTAATTCATTACACCCTGTTGGCGCACTACAATGTAGGGAGGACACATGCAACGTTTTATCAATCCTGTGAACATGGTCAATCGCTCACAGGGTGTAATGAATTAGACCCCTACCACCGACGGATGCACATTATTTTATCAAAAGCGATTATTGGTGCATCCGGTCCGTGACAAGACGCGCACATTGCTTCGCTCGTGCGGAGGACGCGATACATCGGTCCCTACCGCCGACGGATGCACCAATTATTGGGTCCCCATGAACCAATTCCTACCCGAACGTAAACGTGAAGGCTTGTGTTCCGGGTGATTGGAATACAAGCGTGAGGATGTGGTTTTCTGTTTTTCCTCGTAAATCAACGAGGCTGTAGAGTCTGGCTTGGTCAAGCGTGACGGTGCCGTTTTGGACATCTTGTCCTGCGTGTGTGGTATCTATCGGGTTGCCATCCAGATATATTTTTACGTGCGAACCGCTACTTCCTGGCTGTAGCGTGATAAACACTTTGTCCGCGGTGAAGTTGTAGTTGAGCGTTGCATTCCTGCCCGTTGTAGCACTTGCATTTGTGATTGTCCATTGGCCTCCATAACTGAAAGAGTCGGCGGCAAGCGTTGGTGCAAGCGTGAAGTTTTGTTGTCCATTGCCAACGGTACCGCTTGGATAGTAGTATTGCATACGCTCGGAGCCAAGATACGTTTCAGGCGAAATCTGAGTTTGTGGTGTCTGGTCTGGATGAGTATCGAGTGGCGCATTGACTGTATGTCCTGCATCTTTGAGCAATGCCTGAATCGCCATTTCCATCTGATCGTACTGCCCTTCTCCGATATCAGTACGCCGTATGGTGCCGCTTGCATCTATCAGATATTCGGCAGGCCAGGAGTTGTTGTTATAGTTGTTCCAGATTTCCAAGCTTGATTGTCCTATGCTCCTTTGCGGCTTCGATTGGACTATGATATACTATTCCCGCCGCTCTATGCGGATGTATGGCACAAATGTATAAATTTATGTATATCTATAGACCTTGAGGAAATGTATGGCAGAGAGAGAGCGGCTACTTCATAAACGCTACCAACTGCAACGTGTGCTGACACAAGGGCAAGTCTGCACAATTTATCTGGCGTTCGATCAGGTATTGCAGCGTGCAGTGACGGTCAAGATTATTCCGGCTGACCATATAGCCGTGTACAAAGCCTCTATTCGGCTCACTGCCCAATTTTCTCATGCCAATATTATTGGAACCTATGATTTTATCCAAGAACCAGACATGCTGTATCTTGTGCAAGAATATGTTGATGGTGACAACTTCGGCAGTCTCCTTCAAACACAACTCACACCTTATGCTGTCGCGGACTTCGGCGTGCAGGTCTGTCAGGCTCTGCTCTATGCAGGAGGCAGCACACGCAGCGTCTGTCATGGTGATTTAACACCCTCGGCGATTATACGTGATCGACGTGGACTTGTACGTATCAACGATTTCGCGCTACCCAGCGATGTGCGATACTTCGCATCGTGGAGCCTTGTGGGAGGCAATGGCAATGCTGTGTCAGATACAGAACTCCCCTGGGGTACTATGAGCGATGGACGACGTGCCGATGATACTCGTGCAGTTGGCCTTCTGCTCTACCAACTGCTCTCCGGTCGTCCTCCTGGCGCAACGAGCGTAGAGCCGCCAATGGATGGACGCCTCCGCTTCTTACGCAATGTCCCAGTCGAGTTATGTGAAATCATTGCACGTACTGTAGTTGTGCAACATCCCCAACACATCAACACACCCGAAGTACTGTACGAAGAGTTACGGAAACAGGTCGAGTCACTCGAACTCTCCACCGATTTTGCATCAGGAAGAGGGAGCCAGACAGAAGACAATAGCAGAGTAACACCATTTGCCCCACCAAATAGTCCTGTCCTACCAGGAACGGGAAAACTTGTCACAGCACTGCCCATTCGCGAAGGTGGGCAAACAGGAACCGGTCTCTCTCCATTTCAGACAGAGGGGAATGGGCCAATGGTCGCAATGGAGCCACAGGTACCACGCCCTCCGTTCGCGCAATCCGCACCAGATGCACCATTCATTCTCCCCTACGGCCCTCAAACAGAGGCACGAGTCACGCGCCGTTTGAGCGTTCCCATGTTAATCCTATTTTGCCTGCTTATCTTCATCGCCTTCTTTGTCATCGGCTACTTCGTTGCACACGCGATATTGCGGTAGTATACTCTAGTCTCTTTGTCTAATAAACATCTATTGTTCTGTTTATTTTCACATGATCGGCTACGAAGTTGGTACCAATGCTTGAATCATGTTCATGAGGTCCGTGGGACTGAACGGTTTTTGCAGGAGAAATCCTGCTTGTAGGCCCATGCGATGCAATTCCCACTCATGACTACCTGTAATCACAATAATGGGGGTGTTGCGTGTATTGCTATGTCCACGTAATATCTTGTAGAGGGATGCACCATCCAAATTAGGAAGTCCAACGTCCAGGATAACCAGATGTGCGCCGAGGTCGGGTATCTTGTCACGCGCGGATTCGCCATCAAAAAAGGTATGCATCTCCCATTGACCAAACAAAGCCAACGTATCGTTGAACATTGCTGTCAACGATGCATCATCCTCAACAATGGCAATAACCATGCGCTTCTCGTGCTCCATAGTTGTCTTAGCGTCTTCTGACACGCGCTCTCACCTTGTTCTCCTCGACTGCGTGAAATAGCCACATTTATATAACGCTAAGGATATATCAGGGATAGGGTACTGTCAATGGGTATAATTATGTTATCAGGGAACGTATTTATGGTGTATAGGAATCGCGAGAAGCAAGGAGGAAGCATCATGTATCGAGCCGAACCTGATGAATTAACGAATGAACAAAGAAAAGAGAACCTGAATAAGTTTGACACGCTGGCAGATGGCATTAGTGGATCCGCAACAACGCTAGGTGGATTGAATACACTAGGCTTGTTTGCTGGCACAATTAAGTCAGAGACGCTCCTAAACGCGATAGTGTATACGTTGCCAGTTCTTGTATTCGGAGCCGCACTCGTGTGCGCACTCGTGGTAAAGTATTTTCAATGGAACATGACCTTGAGCACATACGATGCGCTTGTTGCTAAGAAACAAGGATTTTACGGTGCTGCTCTTATCCTCATGGTCGCGGGAGTCATCCTACTCTTCATTGCAGTCTTGATATATGTAGCGCGTGCAATAACCGGACTTGCGTTTGTGGGGTGATATATACAAATGCGTCACTTGTAGGGGTCTAATTCTATTACACCCTTGTTGGCAAAGAACCATGTTGGAGGAATTGATGCAACGTTGAATTTATTCTCGAACATTGTATATTGCCAACAAGGGTGTAATAGAATTAGACCCCTACAAGTGACGTATCCTTATTCATGTGTCAAATTGCATTATCGTCCTTGCCGATCTTTATGTGATGCGATCAATGCCGCATACCAATGTCCACTTTCCTTCACGGTGCGCTGCTGCGTCGCATAGTCCACGTAGACGATGCCGAAGCGTTTGCTATAGCCCTCCGCCCACTCAAAGTTGTCGAGCAGAGACCAGACGAAATAGCCTTGGATTGGTACGCCTTGCTCTAGCACACGCCCAACCGCGCCTATATACTCGCGCAGATACTCGACGCGACGCGGATCATTGACCTCACCATCACTTCCCATGGCATCATCAAATGCTGCGCCGTTCTCGGTCACAAGCAATGATGGCACGCCATACTCCTTATGTAGCTTTACGAGCAAATCGCCAAGTGCTTGTGGATAGACTTCCCAGCTCATTTCTGTGTATGACGCACCAGGGACGGGCGCGACAAACTCAATGCCATCAGGCTTCGCTGGATTGCTGCGTACAACCATACGTGAGTAGTTGTTGACACCAAGAAAATCAATGGGAGTAGTGATTACCGCAAAATCACTCTCCTGGATCGGCGGCGGTTGCACGCCCATATCCTCGAATAGATGCTCTGGATACGTACCTCTATAAAGTGGTTCGACGAACCAGCGATTGCCAATTGTATCAGATCGTGCAGCCGCCTGTGCTGTTTCAGGTGTATCATCAGCGGGATACACAGGTGTGAAGTTTAGCGAGATGCCAACCTGTGTAGCAGCTTTTGAGTGCATACGAAGACGTGGCACGGCTAATCCATGTGAGAGCAACAGATGATGGCCCACTATCGCCGCAGACTGCATATCTTGTATACCTGGGGCATGAACACCAACACCATAGCCAAGATAGGCAGAACACCACGGCTCGTTGTGCGTAATCCACATATCAACACGGTCCCCAAGTTGACGCGCCACCACCTCGGCATAGTCTGCGAATGCATACGCCGTATTCCGGTTTAGCCAGCCACCTTCGTTATATAAAGCAAGCGGCAAGTCCCAGTGATAGAGTGTGGCAATAGGGCGAATACCCTTTGCTAGTAATGCATCCACCAAGCGATCATAAAAATCGAGACCACGTGTGTTGATGTTCCCTCTGCCATCTGGCAAAATACGGGGCCATGCAAGCGAGAAACGGTAGGCACCGACGCCAAGCTGCGCCATGAGTTCTACATCTTGTGGCATACGGTGATAGTGGTCTACCGCCACCTCGCCCGTTTCACCATGATAGGTCTTGCCCGGCGTCGCCGCGAATGCATCCCATGTAGACAGGCTACGCCCATCTTCGTGTATCGCCCCCTCTACCTGATAGCTGGAGGTCGCGGTACCCCACAAAAACGTCGAGGGAAAAGCCGAAGAAAGAGTGACATCCGTCAACGTCTGCCGTTGAACATCGTTACTAATGCTCATGTATGCTCCTATTGCTGTCTTGCTTGAATGCTCTCGATACGATTTCGCAATGAAATTGCGACTATCAAACACGGAAAGCCTTCTCGGTAGGGGCAGCAATTCATTGCGCCCAAAGATGGGTCGGGAGGAGGTCACTTTGGGGAAAGGAATCGTTGCCGACGCGTTGCCCCTCCCGACCCATCTTTGGGCGCAATGAATTGCTGCCCCTACCTACGTTCTCGTTTTCGGTCATCAAAGTTTATCAGGGTTTATTCGACGTTCGTGCCTCCATCTCCATAGAGGAAACAGTTTGTCCAATGACCACCGCCCAATTCGGTTCGTTTGGGAAAACGTTCACGACATATGGGCATGGCGTGTGGGCAACGAGGATGAAAACGACAGCCGCTTGGTGGCGTGATAAGACTCGGAATTTCGCCGCGTGCAGGCAGTTCGGTACGCTTCTTCCCATCGAGACTCACTTTATCAGGATCGGGTGCGGCGGAAATCAGCAGTTGCGTATAGGGATGCTTCGGCTGCTGAATCACCTCATCGCTTGGCCCACCTTCAACCATTTGACCCGCATACATGACCAGCGTATCTTCCGCGAAGTACCGCGCACTCGCGATATCGTGCGTGATAAAGAGGAGAGCCAGATGCTCCTCTTCTTTCAGACGCAACAGTAGGTTCAGGACATCCAGGCGTATCGACACATCCAGCATCGAGACGGGTTCATCGGCAAGCAACACCTCCGGTTGTGCTGCCAGCGCACGCGCGATAGCCACACGTTGCCGTTGTCCGCCGCTTAACTGATGAGGAAACTTCTCGATAAACTGCTCAGCAGGACTCAGGCTGACCTTTCGGAGTAGTGCCAACACCTGCTCCGTCTCCTCATTCTGAGCGTGTACATGTCCGTGTACTCGAAGGGGACGGCTCAGATGATAGCGTACATTGTGTACCGGATTGAGTGAAGCAAATGGGTCTTGAAACACAAGTTGCACATGACGCCGATACTCGCGTAGTGATGCGGCACCTTTGAGTGTTACAGGTTTGCCACGGAAACGCAAGGTGCCAGAGGTCAGGTCATACATACGCGCCAACATGCGTGCGACTGTTGTCTTGCCACTCCCACTTTCACCAACAAGGGCGGTCGCACGTCCAGGATAGAGTGCGAGTGAGGTATCTTCTACCGCATGGACGGCGCGTGCAGGTCCGAACAACCTTGCTTGCCGCAGTGGGAACAGCTTGCGAATATGCTCAGCTTCAAGAATGGCTCCCTCTTGACGCGACTGCTCAGATACGGGTAATGCTTGATCTACAGTACTCATTCGACGTTCCCCTCTTCTACAGACGATACTTGATACTTCTGCGCAAAATCGGACGCCGATGGTGGACCAGCGGGCGCAAACCTTCTGTCATATAGATGACACGCTACAAGTTGATGAGGACTCTCACTCGCGGACGATTGGAGCACTGGCACCACACTACGGCAGGTATCAAAGACAAAAGGGCAACGTGGGTTAAACGCACACCCTGCAGGCACGTTGCGTAGGTCTGGTGGCGAACCAGGAATACCCGTCATAATACGGCGCGGCCCATGAATGGTGGGAAATGATTTGAGCAAACCATAACTGTAGGGATGACGTGGATGCAGATACAGGTCACGACGCGATGCCGTTTCGACTAGCTTACCCGCGTACATAATCGCAACTTTATCCGCAAGCTCCAAAAGTAGTGAGAGATCGTGTGTAATGAAGATGACCGAGAAGCCCAACTGCTCACGGAGGCGAATGATCTCCGTCAAAATCTCACGTTGCACCACCACATCAAGCGCGGTTGTCGGCTCGTCCATGATGATAATTTCAGGCGAGAGGGCCAGCGCGATAGCGATCACGGCGCGTTGCCGCATACCTCCACTCAACTCATGCGGATAACTATTGATACGGTCGGGCGCGATACCCACGAGCTTGAGCAGTTCCAATGCTCGTTGCTTGCGCGAGTCAGGACCCATCAGAGGCCGATGCACCTTGAGGACATCCATCATCTGCTTGCCAATGTTCATGACAGGATTGAGCGCGTTCATAGCACTTTGAAACACAATGGAAAGTTCACTCCAACGAAAGGCTCGTAACTGCGCGGGCGTCAATTGCAGTATATCAATCGGCTCCATTTCGTCTTCGCTCTGTATTACACGCTTCCTGCCCTTCAAACGCGAACTGGCTGCTGTGATGTGAACAGCATCAGCGTCATCATGCGAGCGTGGATAATAGATAACCTCGCCCCCTACAATCTCGGCGGGTGGACGGAGCAGACGTGAGATAGCATAGGCAAGTGTTGACTTGCCACTTCCGCTTTCACCCGCAAGACCAAGAATTTCGCCACGCTTGAGCGTAAAGCTCACGTTGGTTGCCGCGTGAACGGTCCCATTACCAGCGGCATAATCGACGCTAAGATTTCTTACGTCAAGCAACGTGTCTTTTTCAACCGCAACAGCCATTATGCGACTCCCTCCTTTTCCACTAGTGCGACACCTTTGGCTTTCGCAACTCTCGGTTTTGGTTCACGTCGTAAGCGTGGATTCGCGGCTTCGTCGATACCGAAATTGATGAAGGCCAGCGCAGCCCCTACCAGTGCGGCGCACAAGCCGGGTGGTACGAACCACCACCATGCACCGAGCAGAAGCGCGTCATTGTTTTGTGCCCAGAAGAGCATCACGCCCCAACTTGGAATCGTTACATCGCCCAGACCAAGAAACTCAAAGCCGATTTCCGCCAGGATCGCATACGTCACCGTTCCCAGCAGACTTGCGGCGATAATCGCGATCTCATTAGGCAAGATTTCGTAGAAGATAATACGCCACGTACTTTCACC
>CAXTWV010000251.1:0-7639 GCA_964248005.1 uncultured Ktedonobacteraceae bacterium
TTCGACTTCGACGGCACCTACCTCCACCTCACCGGAGCGTTCTGCAATCCCAAACCCGTCCAGCGACCTCATCCGCCGATCATGATCGGCGGACGCTCTACCGCGACGCTACGCGTGGTCGCCGAGCATGCTGACCTGTGGAACATCCCTGGCGGGGACATCGATGACGCCATCAGTCGAAGTGCTCTACTGGACCGCTTCTGCGCCGAGATCGGTCGCGACCCCGCCTCGATCATCCGATCCATCGTCCTGCCGGTCTCCTACGACCAACCCAGCAACACGCGGGACTCGATCACTGAAGCCATCGGTGCCGGCTTCCAGCACATCGTCCTAAGCTTGCCCGCCCCATATCCCGAAAACGTCGCACGATGGGTCGCCAACGAGGTCATCAACAAGTCGGCCTAGACCCCGGCTGAGCGATGTTTCTGAGCGGGTGAGCGTGTCACAACGTCGAGATGCGCGGGAGGAATCTACGAATCGCCGGACCGCTTCCTCTATCCTTTGGTGCTTGTAGAGGTCACTCGGTTGGCAAGGGCAAAACACACGCTAAGCGATAGATGCACTTCTCTGGCGGCTTCCGAGAGATCTTTTCAAGACCTCGGAAGCCTCTTTTTTACGTTAAAGAAAGGAGGAACAAACCTTCTAATCAAGCTCAAAGAGCTGGCGAGATGAATTTATCAAACTGCATGAACATATCCATAAAGCGACTACAATACGTGTTATAGGAAAAGGTAGGGAAAGCACAAGAATTTCCCTTTACGCGTTAGCAGAGTTGGAGGCATGGAATGCATATTGTTACCGTCGCGCAAATGCGAGAACTTGAGGCTCAGGCTGATACACAATACGGCTTGACAAGTCATATATTGATGCAAAACGCAGGCAAAAGTGCCGCGGACCTATTTGAAGCCCATCTTCTCCCACATCATACACTAAACGGGCTTGAAGTACTCTGCCTCATTGGTCCTGGCAACAATGGTGGTGACGGACTGGTGATCGCAAAACATCTTGAGGAGGCTGGCGCGTTTGTCAACCTCTACCACTGGAAAGAACACAAACTGAGTGTGCGTGGCGAGGATATCAACGAGTCGAAGACTGCAACAGAGCTTGATTCAGCCATAGGTAGTGCTGATTATATCGTTGATGCACTTCTTGGAACCGGAAACTCGCGTCCACTTCCAGATGACATGCGTTCACTGCTTGCTCGTGTGCGCCAGGAACGGGAAAAGCGTGCCGACCTGCGCATCGTCGCGGTTGATCTGCCCACAGGCTTAAATGCCGATACAGGTGAAGTTGACCAGGAAGCTGTACACGCAGATACTACCATCACGCTTGCTTGCCCCAAACAAGGCTTTTTCTTTTTTCCAGGACGTGACTACATTGGAAAGCTTTATGTAGGGGACATCGGTCTGCCGCCTGAACTCGAAAGCACCCTACAAACAGAGATGCCAACAGATGATCTAGTACGCGAGCTATTACCTCCTCGTCCCCTACAGAGCAACAAGGGAACATTTGGCAAAGTGATGTTGTTTTGTGGTTCGTTTCCCTATCCTGGCTCCGCATTTCTCGCGGGGAGTGCGGCAGGACGGGTTGGAGCAGGTTTGATTACGCTTGCTGTCACTGAAAAAATGTTGCCCATTTACGCCAGCTCTTTTCACGAAGCAACATTTGCTATCCTGCCACCAGAAGAGGACGAGAGTTTTACCCGTTCAAAAGCATTAAACGATTCTCTCGAAGGCTATCGTTCACTGCTCATCGGTCCTGGATTAGGTCAATCGTCCAATACGCGTGAGGTCATTTTAGAGGTTTTGGAGTATCTCCGTGCAATGCCTGACGAGAAACGCCCTCATCTTGTGGTAGATGCGGATGGTCTGAATA
Organism: uncultured Ktedonobacteraceae bacterium; assembly: GCA_964248005.1. GTDB lineage: Bacteria > Chloroflexota > Ktedonobacteria > Ktedonobacterales > Ktedonobacteraceae > JBBQVS01. The sequence continues at coordinate 1,876 of CAXTWV010000251.1, forward strand.
ATCTTTCCAAGCTCGAACGCTGGTGGACGCTGCTACCAAAGGGCAGCGTAATCACTCCTCATCCAGGCGAAATGGGTCGTCTGTGTGGAGGCACAAAGGTATCGGGTGGAAATATCGACCGTCTTGAACTGGCACGGAGCAAAGCGAAGGAATGGAATATCACGCTTATCCTCAAAGGTGCCTGTACCATCATAGCCTCGCCCGATGGTCGCACGCGTATCAATTGGCTCGCCAATCCCGCCCTCGCAGGTGCCGGTACTGGCGATGTGCTCGCTGGCATGACCACAGGCTTCTTAGCACAAGAAGGGATGCAACCCTTCGATGCCGCAAGTGCAGCCGTCTACCTGCACACTGTAGCCGCCGGGAATGTCAGTCAAGAGATAGGTCATGCAGGTATGCTCGCCTCTGACTTATTGCCACAAATTCCGCGTGCCATGTATAAAATTGGACATGGATGATTGTCGAAATGCGAGGTTTCCATCTTTAGGGAAACAGGGAGACCCTTGCGGTCTCCCTGCTCTTCGGCTATGAAAGGTGAGTACGATATGCACATGCATGACGGACGTATCGCAATTGTCACAGGGGCAAGTCGTGGTAGAGGTATCGGTGCTGCTATCTGCCGCGAACTTGCTCAATTGCATATGAACATCTTCTTTACCTACTGGGCAACGCATGACAAAAGTCTGTATGGACAAGAAGCTCAAGGATATCGTGAATTATTGGCAGAGTTACAAGAAACGGGCATACGTTGTGAGTGTGTCGAAGTAGATTTGAGTCGTCCCGAAGCGGCGAAGCAGATTATAGCTGCGGTAGAAACGCGCCTTGGTTCCCCGTCCATTCTTGTGAATAATGCGGCTCATGATGATACAGATGCACCTTTCGATCAGATTACAGCAGAAATGTTGGATACCTATTATGCAGTCAACATGCGTGGCACAATGTTATTGAGTATTGAATTTGCACGTCGTTTCTCCAAACCAATGGGAAAGGGCGGACGTATCATCAATCTTACCTCTGGACAAAGCGTGGCAGCAATGCCCGGAAAGCTTCCGTACATTGCTACTAAGGGCGCGATTGAAGCATTTACAATGACGCTTGCCGCAGAAGTTGCGCCACGAGGCATTACAGTAAATGCGGTTGATCCAGGTCCGACGAATACAGGGTGGATGGATGCCGAGCCAAAACTCAAGCAAGCATTAGTACAACAAGCCCCCTTTGGTCGTGTTGGAGAGCCAGAAGATGCAGCGCGTCTCATTGCTTTTTTAGCAAGCGATGATGCCGAATGGATAACGGGACAGATACTCCATTCAAGGGGAGGCTTCTAAGTAATAGCTTGCTAGAAAGCAAAAGACATTCTTGTGTGCTAGCACACAAGAATGTCTTTTGCTTTCTAGCAAGTATCACATAACCTTTTCCTCACCATATGCTACTACTATAGTAGATATATCTATGAAGGAGACCCTGCATACAGTAGCATGGAACAGAGTATAGAGAGCGAGTTAGTTGCGTTGGCACGCAAAGGCGACAAGCACGCCTTTGGACAACTTATTGAACGCTACACACAGATGGTTAAGCGCGTTGTGATAGGCAAGATTGCGAACGAAGAGATTGCACGAGAATTAGTGCAAGAAACGTTTCTGCACGCCTATCTCTCGCTAAGCCATTTGCGAGAGGACATGCGCTTCAAAAGCTGGCTCTATGGTATCACGCTTAACGTTTGCCGTAGCTATCTACGCGAGCAGAAGACTCCTGTTCTTTCGTTGGAAGATATGATGGGTGGAATGTACTATGATACCTCCGACGCGCTTGCTATGATGGAAGACCCACAAACACTTGTAGAGGAACGCGAGTTACAACGTTTTGTATTCGATGCCGTACAAAGTCTTTCACCAAAAGATCGCGAGGTGACGCTCCTATTCTACTATGAGGAAATGAGCCTCAAAGAAATTGCCACGACGTTAGGCATCTCGGCTGGAGCAGTCAAGGGTCGCCTATATCGAGCACGAACCCAGTTAAGGGAACTGCTTTCAGCACTCTATACACAAGCCAGTGTAGATGCAGCATCTGCAAAGAAACAAAGGAGAAGAGCGATGATCAAAATGTACATTAACTCAATACGTTTCAATCAGATTACGGAACAGCACGTCGTTATCTTACAGGACGAGTCTGGAAGAAAAGCTTTGATGATATGGATTGGGCTTGCTGAGGCGTTTGTTCTAGCAGCTGGTTTAACAAAAGCATCATTGCCGCGCCCTATGACAGCTCAACTCACGGTGAATCTGCTACAAGCAACAGGTACACACGTTGAAGAGATACGTATAGAAGCTATAAAAAACGAGATATATTACGCGATTGTCAAAATACGCAATGGCGACAACGTACAAGAAATCGACGCACGTCCTAGCGATGCGCTTACTCTAGCAGTATTCACAGACGCTCCTATCTACGCAACAGAACAGGTTCTACAGCAAGTCGGCATCGCTATTCCCGAAGAAAAAGCAATGCGAGCGGATAGCGAAGAAGCCCGAAAAGCTCTGGCTGATGTGCTTCAAAAGCAAACACAGGTAGCGGTTTCTTTTAGAACAGACTCTGAAACGCTGAATCAGTTTTCTGAAGAATATAGCAAGATGATAAAATTTTTGACAGGGGAACAATGAAATGTAGGGGTCTAATTCATTACACCCTGTTGGCAATCCACAAAGGTTAGAAGATGTTGAAACGCTTGTACGTACCTTCTAACATTGCAGAATGCCAAGAGGGTGTAATGAATTAGACCCCTACAGACGTTTTATCGTATTATCCAGGCAACAAAAAGAACACGACGCAGGCCATCACATAGACAGCCAGGAGTTGCATACCTTCGAGCCATGTAGATTTTCCATCGAGGCTGACGAAGGTGAACAGAATGGTTGCGAGTCCCACTAACACCAATTCTAACGGCTGAAAGACGAGATCGAGATGATGTGTAAAGAAAAGACTGGTAAGCACGAGAACAGGGGCCACGAAGGTTGCGACCTGAATTGACGAACCAGCCGCAATTGCCACGCTCAAATCAACACGGTCCTTGTACGCAACGATGAGCGCACTAGAATGTTCGGCGGCATTGCCAACGATAGGTACGATGACCAGACCGATGAAGACAGGTGTCCAGCCGAGTTGATGCGCCACCGTCTCTAGCGTCCCAACCAGGAGTTCACTATTCCACGCGGTCCCGATGGTTGCCCCAAACAGAATAAGGAGCGATATCCACGGTGCAGGGGGCTTGATTTCGTCTAACTCACGTGGGTCCACACCACCTGTCACACCCTCGACCTCTTCATTATGCTCTTGTTCATCGGCCTCTTTCGGCAGTTTCAGAGGTACAGTGAGTTTACCACGGCGTAACGGGTTGCGGCGCGTTGATCTGACATGAAAGACGGTCAGAGCAAGATACATAACATACATGAGCAGCAAGACAATAGAAATACCAATACTAATTGGCTCTGTACTCACCCTGTTTGCAGGAGCAATGCTAGCAGTATAGGGAATCAAAAGGCCAGCAACAGCCAACACCATCATCGCGGAATATTCGCCCGCGTCGCGGTTACTGAAATATTGCTCACCCCAACGCCAGCCTCCAAAGGCCAACGAACCCCCTAATACAAGCAGAGCGTTGCTGATAATCGAGCCTGTAATCGAGGCTTTGACAACAGACACCAACCCGGCTTGCAGGGCGACAATGCCAATGATAAGTTCGGGTGCGTTACCAAAGGTCGCATTTAGCAGTCCCCCGGCAGTGGGACCAACGTAAAATTCGAGATTTTCGGTGGCACGTCCAATCAGGGCCGCAAGAGGAATAAGGCCAAGTACAGCGAAAATAAAAATGACCATTGCTGGCTTTTGTCCCGGTATCAAAGACAGAATCGGGGCAACAATGGTCAAAATCAATGAGTAGTACAACCAACGGGGCATCGTATCTCCAACGAGACGTTACGAACGCGTGCGTATGCCTGCTGTGGCTACTCTGCGGCGGTCTCGGATGCATTAATAACGTTCACAGTGATTTTTGGCTCTAGTTTAGAGGCAACTTTGACAGGAACGGTGAATGTACCAATAGCACGAATTGGGTCGGGCAGTTCAATCGAACGGCGGTCGATTGTAATCTTCTCGACATCACGCAGGGCAGCGGCAATATCCTGGCTGGTGATAGAACCGTATAAGCGACCTTGAGTACCAACCTTCGCCTTGAAGGTTAATGTGACTTTACCCAAACGCTCAGCCTGCTCCTGATTCGCCGCTTCCTGCTTCTCAAGCCGACGCTGTTCGGTAGCAACACGCTGTGCGCGGTTGGCAATTAAAGAAGGTGTGGCACCAGCAGCCAATTTTGATGGTAAGAGGTAGTTACGGGCATAGCCATTGGCAACCTCTTTCAGATCGCCAGCCTTTCCCAGGCCCTCAACATTTTGTAACAGAATTACTTTCATTATGAATAAAGCTCCTCACAGAGGTGGGGCGAAAACCCGTCTTCCTCCTCACGTCGATTTAGTACGATTGCAAGTATACACCTTACGGTATGTGAACGCAAGTGGGATATGACACTTCTACATACGTACAAGCACCTTCAGCACGCCCTTTTGCTCCGCATACGCGAATGCGGCTAACCCTTCATCAAGCGTATAGGTAGCACTGATAAGTGGGCGCACATCTATGCGTTTCTGACTTAATGCACGCAGGGCTGGCACGAATGGACCGCAACGCGAACCCTGTACGCGTATCTCATCGACGACGATGGGGGCAAGATTCAACGTTGATTTATCGGCGACAGTACTTTTTAGGTGAAGTGTTCCTCTTGGTCTGACAAGTCTCAAAGCAAGTTCTATGCCTTGTGCCGATCCTGTACATTCGATTACATGGTCAACACGACGCCCGCCTGGAATTGTACCCTGCTCTATGTCCTTCAGCATATGCGTGGCGATACCATACTTCTTTACCAATGCTAACTTCTCCTCGTGCTTGCCTACCATCATGACTTCACATCCACCCAAAGCAAGCACTTGCGCGGCTAATTGCCCCATCTTGCCATCGCCGAGGATCAGAACGCTCTCTGTCGGCTGTATATGGACTTGCTCAAGTATCTCAAAGTTGGCTGCGAGCGGCTCGACGAATACCGCTTCCTCGTCGCTTACGTTATCAGGTACAAGATGCAGATTTTCAATGGGGAGCATCAAATAGTCGGCAAAGGCTCCGTCACGCTTGACGATACCAAGCGTGGTACGATTTGGACAATGCGTAGGCATACCTCGCTGACAGTAGGAACAATCGGGACGGTGACATGCTGCATTGATATCTCCAACAACACGCTTACCAAGCAAATCGCTACCCTGTTTTCCATATATTTCTTCAACAATCCCCACAAACTCATGACCCGGCACACCTCGAAAATCCATGTAGCCACGCATAATCTCAAGATCAGTATTGCAAATGCCCACTTGCAGCACACGTATCAATGCCTCGCCCTCGACGGGAGGAGGCAGGAGGTAATTCTGGTCTAGTACCAGCCGAGTTCCGTCATAAACCAATGCTCGCATGAACATATTCCTCTTATTGCTACACGTTCTTTGCCTACACAGTATAGCATGTTCTGGTATTGGTTAGACGTATCCCCTTGTAATCTCCTACCTACATCGCTATACTAGGCATGTCTTAAGGAACACGTAGAGCAAGGTAATCCATGAATACATACGATACAATCGCGCCTTTTTACGATGTCGAACACGCGCACTTT
>CAXTWV010000252.1:0-7525 GCA_964248005.1 uncultured Ktedonobacteraceae bacterium
CTAAAATCGTCGGTTTTGCTGTCAAGATTGCTGTCAGTTCGTTGTATTTTCAATACCGTTAAAGCAGTCATAGTGATCATATAAAGCCTCTTCTTTAAAAATCAGGTGGTCCCTTCGTTATGTTTCACTTATGACCTCCCCACTCACATGTGTTCAGCCTACAAAAAATTCGAGTGGGAAAATACCTTTCCGAATATCATCCAGGAGAGATTATTTGCACACTATACCAAGTTTAGAAATAGCTTGTCAAATATACAAAGTGCGTCAGAACGTTGTATTGGGCTGCTCAGAAGAAACCAATGGGGCCATTCCTGGCAGAGCATCGCCAATAATTTGGTACTGCATCAACTGATGACTTATACGCAACATGATGAAAGAGCACGTATAATCTCTCTAAGAATAAGAATGGTGTCTTCGAGAGGAGAAGAATATGCTTCTATCACTAGTTTTCCTAAACCGGATGAGGCAATCATGGATGGTCGCGTAACTGTGCAAAATTGCGTGACTTTGTGTGCATCGTTTTTGGCCTTTCCGGTTTTCCTTCGCGCCAAGAGAATGAACTGATATCTTCTCGCGCGCCTCGCGAGAGAAACAGAATGATTGAAAGGAGTTCTTAGGATGAACGAACCCATCACAACACCCGACACCCGACACGGCGGACCACGCAGAGGCGTCACGCCATGGGAGGAGACGCGTCGGGTATTGGAAACCGCCGAACTGTTCTGGCTCTCAACAGTGCGAGCCGACGGTCGCCCTCACGTCACGCCGCTCGTGGCCGTGTGGCACGACGGGGCCATCCACTTTACCGCTACCGACACCGCCCAGAAGACGGTCAACCTGCGTGGAAACCCGCACGTCATTCTGACGACCGGCTGCAACAAGAAAGAAGGACTCACGGTGGTGGTTGAAGGAGACGCCGTGCAACTCACCGAGCAGGACGCGCTCGAACGCGTAGCCTCGGTGTGGGCGACCAAGTGGGATGGAAGCTGGCCCTACCAAGTACGCAACGGGTATTTTTACCTCTACGATGAAGACGAACAACGAGTTCTCACCGACTCGAACCTCGTGTTCTCCGTTAAACCCACCAGGGTCTTCGCATTCGCCATAGGCCACGGCCAAACCCGCCACCAGTTCTAACTACTCGAGTCGCGTAGCCACGCACGCGGGGCTAAGTCCCCCAGGTTGCCAGAGCAGGCCGGGGTGACTTGCTGCTGCTGCTTAGCTTGATCGGGCTGATCGTCGAGGCTTCGGTCTGGTCACTAATGGTTTTCATTTGCCCTGATTCCCTCTTTAGTCAGGGCAGCGTACCGCCCCTCGGAGCGGGAGCAGGCCGAATTAGGGGGACGCTCCCACTGCTTTTCTTGAACCTCTTGAGTTCTATTCTCCATCACTTCTCGATTCAGAACTGATGGCGCGTTTGGCTGAAGGTGCCTTCGGCATACGCGAAGACCTTGGTGGGCGTGACCGAGAACACGGGGATCGTCGCCTCTTCGTTATGAAAGGCACCGTTGCGAACCTCGTATTGCCATCGCCCGTCCCACTTGCTGGTCCACGCCGAGGCTAAGCGTTTGAGCTGGTCTTCGTCCGTGACCTGGACAGCGTCGCCCTCAACCACGACGTCGATGCCTGCATCCCAATGAATGCTGCCAGCCGCCAGAATCACATGTGGGTTCTTACGAAGATTCACAGCTTTCTGTTCGGTCTCGGCAGTGCAGAAATGGAGTGCTTCGTCGAGCCACACGGCCACGAGCGGAGTGACATGAGGGCGACTATCAGTTCGCACTGTAACGACCCAGAAAAGCTCGGCGGTTTCAAGGAGGCGACGCGTTTCATCCCAACTCGTCGCGACAGTGTCCGGGTCGCTGAAGCGCGGGTCGATGGTCGTGATTGGTTCGTTCATCAAAAAACTCCCTGTTCTTTTCCTTCATACGCTCTCTCTAAGATGGCAAGATCGAATTTCTTCATCGGCATGAACGCCTGCGTGACCCGATCAATCTGCTCACGCGTGCCGTTTTGCATCATCTCGCCCATCGTCGTGGGCCAGATTTGCCAGGAAAGGCCGAACTGGTCTTTGAGCCAACCACATTGTTCGGCTTGTGGATCAGCAGAAAGCTTCTCCCAGTAGTAATCGATTTCTGCTTGCGTTTGGCAGGGCACAAGAAAAGAGATGGCCTCGTTGAACGTAAAATGATGTTCGCGTGCGCTGTCCATAGCGGCAAGCCAGGTTTCCAGGAGCGAGAAGTCGGCGAACATAATCGTTCCTTCCTTATCCAACTCCATCCCCTGGGGGTAACGCGCTGTCGTGCCTCGTCTGGAGCCTTTGAAGACCGAACAATAAAAATCAATCGCGGCCTCGGCATGACCAGCGTTCTTCCCTGTAAACATCAGGGAAGGAATGATGAAGGGCCGCTTTTCGCCCATGGGATTGGTGAGCATGAGCTGCCAGGAAAGTCCATATCTGTCCTGTACCCAGCCATAGCGTTCGCTGAACGGGTAGCGATCAAGAGGCATAAGAGCCGTACCGCCTTCCGACAACTTCTCCCACAGCTGATCTAAATGCACTCGCGCATCTCTGTCTTGTGATGGATCAAAGTTGAGAAGAAATGAAACCGAAGGATTGAATGTGAAAAGCGGGCCGGCACTCATCGCCATGAATGGCTGATTGGCGAGGACAAACGAAACAAGATCACAATCGCCTGAGGGGGTATCGTGCAATGTCATAGTACTTGTCACTCTTGAATTGGGCAGTAAAGACGTGTAAAACGTGGCAGCCTCTTTCGCTTCTTTGTCAAACCATAAATGTGGTGTGATTGTTGCCATGATGTCGTTCCTTTCTTTGCCATCTGGAATCGCTTCTCTTCGTCCGAAAACTTGTACCCTTTTTTGTTCCTTCAAGATACTATCATTCTCTTCCTTTGCAAAGAGAGAAAAACGGAAATGAGGGCTTTTCTATCCCGTTATCCGCTAATGACGCGGTACGGCTGGCGACATACTGCGCGTTCTGGCAGAAAAAAGCGGAATGACTCGATGAGCGGTTGCAGCCCCTTGATACAAAGAAAGTGACATCTTTTGCTTTTACCAAAAATCGAGGCTCGATTTTCTCGTGGAGCGTCAGGGGAGATGAATGAAATCCTTTCATTCTATACTTTGCTTAGACATTGTTCGTGGAGATAGACTTTTTCTTATTTCGAGAGCCTTCGGCGAGAGGAAAGTACCCTATGCGTAAGATGGTCATGATCATTGATGATTCACGCGTTATCAGAAAGATTTTGGAAGTCACTCTGCAACGGGAGGAGATCGGGACGGTCTGTTATGCGAATGGAACTGAGGCATTGTATGCACTCAAGACACAGCCAGACCTCGTGCCAGCACTCGTCTTTCTCGATGTTCGTCTGCCAGATATGAATGGCTATGTTCTTGCTAGTTTGTTACGATCAAATGCTCGCTTTGACGCAACAAAGATCATTCTGCTCGCTAGACAGGATAGCATTGTAGCACGTCTCAAAGGACGGCTCGTAGGAGCCACTGCCTATGTGACCAAGCCGTTTACAACTAAGGGGATTCTCGCTTTGGTTTCACAGTATCTTCCTGTCTTAGCAATAGGAGAGCCTCTTTCAGAGACAGAAAGGCAGAGAGCTTACGCTTAAGAAAGTATCAGTACAAGAGACCAGGAGCGCGGCTCTGAGACAATACTGTTTCGGAGCCGCGTTCCTGGTCTCTTGTGCTATGCAACCAGCTTTATAAGATGAGCAACATCAGGTGATCCCCATCCTGTCGTCGCGTCCCAACCCTTGTGTGCAGAAAAGCCATTCACCATCACTAATGCTTGCTGAGCATTTCTCCCTGTAAAAGTATTTGTTCCGGTCGTAACATCGTGAAACGCTTGTGTGGCAAGAGCACTTTTACCGATACGATAGAGTACGTTGTTGAGAAAGCCAACACGCTTGCCGAGCGTTTGATTTAATAACACGGTGATACCTGCCCACTGAGGCGAACCTGCACTGGTGCCTCCAAAGACGACAGCGAGATTTTTGCCTTTACCAGAAGAACTCCATATGACAAGCACACCGCTTCGTGGATTCCCATTGTAGGCCACATCAGGTATCCCACGATGGTTGCCAAGTATACCTGACACTCCTTGCTGAAATGTTGGTCGTGCAAAGGCAGTGCTGAATCCGCCTCCACTTCCATTCCAGGCCGTTTCTCCACTATAGGCATCTGTAGTTGCAGTGGTCTTGAGCGTTGTACCACCAACAGCTGTGACGAGTGGATCGCTAGCTGGAGTCGAGACACCTTTGACAAACGTGCTGGATGTACAATCAATCTGCGCGGCCCCTCGATCACCAGAAGCAGCGAGTAATGTGATCCGTTTGGCAACAGCAGCTAGAAATATCCGGTGTTGTGCCTGTAATGACTGAGGCGTGACACACGCCTCGTTACCTCCAAAGCTTTGCGAAATGACATCTCCTAGATTATTGTTGACCGCAAACGCGGTTGCCCTCGCAATGTTCGTTAAGAAGCCTGAAAGTGTATTTGCTTTTGGGTCATGAGTAGGATTGGCAAGGACGACATCTAACGCCGCTCCTGGTGCAATAGCATGCGCCCACTCGACATCCAGTGTAATCTCAGCCGCCCAACTTACCTGTACAGGGTCCTGAACATTGAAAGGCGCGAGTCCATCGGGCGCGAAAATGTGTAATACAGGATCGCCGAGACCAAACACGCGATCAAACATACGAAGATCGTGTCGAAGTGTTGGACTTTGAAAAGCATCAACGATCACAATCGTATGCCCTTTGCCCGTGATACCGTTTGCGTGAACGGAACTGATATCGTAGGCAGTCTGTATCTGTTGTGGTGTATAGCAACGAGTGGCAGCAGTCGGAGATTGACAGGGAAGCTGCATCCCTACCGCTGCTAATCCTCCATACCAATACTGCGGATGGGCGAGTTGTAGTGCAAACGGTCGAGTACGATGGTGTGCTGATACGGCGAATGCAGAGGACCTGCCCTGTAGGAACAGGACACCACTTACGAGTCCTGCAAGCAAAAGAAAAACGCTTGCTGAAAACATCCAGTAGATCGGGCGACGGAATGTACGTTTCTTCATGAAATAAAAAGCTCCTTTGAGGTGGAATTCTTGGTCGAAAGAATGTTGCGATGACACACTTGTCATATCGCGCAGACCTACGCTGGATAGTAGTGGAGATTGTGGATACCCTCAGGTACCTGACCTGCAAGGTGAGAGGAAAGTACTTTGAGGTGGTAAAGGTTTTATAATGGCATAGCACAAACAGAGATAGGTACAGGGAAGGAGACCTTTTCGGTCTCCTTCCCTGTACCTATCTCTGTGCTTACTTACTACTCTTCCGACAAATGAGGGACAGACACGACTCTGAGAATGTAGCCTGTCTCCAGGATAGAGGAGATATTCAGGCCGAGCATACGAAGCTTGAGCCGTGTACGCGAGAGCGTAGTACGTACCGACCTCATCTCCGCATCCCATGTGCCCTCGTCTTGTGCTTTTTGAAGGTGCTTACGTGTACGTGTGATCACTTGCTCTGTCACATCATCGGAATAGAAATGTGCGTAGAGGACTTCATATGGACTATAAAAAGGGAACGAATCCAGAAGCGGTAAGAGAACGTTCATTTCGCTCGCGGTAAATTGTTGCTCTCCTAAGAGCCAGATGTGCTCGTCTTTTGCGGCAATAAGAGAAAATGTACCCAGTTTTTTGTTCATTACTAGGACATGATTTGATGGTAGGACGTCTTGCAATGAAAAATGGAGGAATACATCTTTAGTAACTTTTTTCGATGTTTGTATTGATTGCACTGGTTTCGTACTACGAACAGCATGAGTAGTGGATTTTTCTGGTACTGCAACTTTTGTCATTGTCATACTCCTGAAAGGTCAGAACGCATATGTTCTTTCTGTATGACTAAAGTATGCTCTGAAACAGTGTACACAAGAAAGACCTTATGTTATCATTTCTCTTAACAGATATAACATTTTCTGTTTTTTCTGGAAGGAGCACGGAATGCAAACACCAGGGCTAGCTCCTAGGCCCCGTGTCCACCTGACGACGGAACGCATTGTGCGTAAATGGTCACAACGAGAACTGGCAGACCTGATCGGTACCAGCACTGTGAACATTAGCCGTTGGGAACGTGGCCTGACTCGACCCGGCCCCTACTTTCGCGAAAAACTCTGTGTCCTCTTTAGCAAAAGTGAACAGGAACTTGACCTGGAAGCATCACCAGAATGGGTCGCCACAAAAATTTCAGAACTTCCAACTACATTACAAACTCCCCTCATAGAACATGAACATTCTACAGGCCGCGATATATCAGAGAGAGCAACACAGCTAGATACCGCAGGTACAGAGAACAAGCCACTCTATGATCCTCTTATTCCCCGCTCTTCTGTCTTGAAGCTGGTGGGAAGAAATGAAGAACTGACTCAGTTAAAAGAGCGTCTCTGTTCTGGTCAAAGTGTCGCGCTCACGGCACTGAACGGTCTTCCGGGAGTAGGCAAGACCGCGCTTTCGATAGCATTAGTACAAGACGAAACGATACGTGCCTATTTCCGTGATGGCATTTTGTGGGCCGGACTGGGACCCGAACCAAATGTCTCAAGCATGTTGAGTCGTTGGGGCAAACTGCTAGAGATACCAGATAGTGAAATGGCGGAATTAGCGAGCAATGAGGCACGGGCAAGAGCTATTCGCACAGTGCTTGGCACACGCCGGATGCTCCTGGTTATCGACGACGCATGGACTATTGAGAAGGCATTGCTATTTAAGGTAGGCGGCCCCGACTGTGTGCATCTCGTCACCACCCGTTTTCCAGCGTTGGCAACCCACTTTGCTCCTGATGGTGCCATCAGTATTCGAGAATTGGGCGCGGAAGATAGCATGAAACTGCTCTCAACACTGGCTCCCGACGTGGTACAAGAGGAGGCGCAGAAAGCACAAGACTTGATAACAGCCGTTGGCGGTCTGCCGCTTGCCCTAACGCTCATTGGGAACTACCTGCGTAAGCAATCGCATGGTAGACAACGCCGACGTATCAAGGCAGCTCTGGACCATCTGAGCCATGCCGAAGAACGTCTGCATCTGAGCGAACCACAAGAGGCGGCAGAGGCGCATTCCAGCCTCACCGTGGACATGCATCTCTCGCTGCAATCGGTCTTCTCCGTCACTGACCGTCAACTCAGTCCACAGGCACGTCAAGCCCTCTATGCGCTCTCTATCTTTCCAGCCAAGCCTAAAACGTTCTCGGAAACGGCTGCGCTTGCCGTCGCCAATTGCGATGTAGAAACGCTCGATATGTTAAGCGATGCTGGCCTGTTAGAGAGTAGCGACAACGAGCGTTATACCCTCCACCAAACCATCGCCGACTATGCACATCAGCATCTCAAGAGTGCTACTGCCTATACGCGTTTCATCAGCTATATCACAACGGCTGTAGAGACACACGAAAAAGACTACGACCTGCTAGAACGAGAGAACCATCTTGTGCTT
>CAXTWV010000253.1:0-3118 GCA_964248005.1 uncultured Ktedonobacteraceae bacterium
TGCCTTATAGATAGTCTTAGAGTTCATCAAACCTCCGAGATACTGACTCCACCATAACGAATGCATCAGGTAGGGACCAATTGATCGCGTCCTGTGTACAAGCGAAGCAATGTGCGCGTACCCTCTCACTTACCTGATGTACCAATAACATGAAGTCGGAATAATTTTAAGCGGCACAATAGTAAGAGCACCTCTATAAGCAATTTGTTTCACCAGTTTTTTGAGAAGGCGTCTTTTGCTTGCCCTTCTATGTCCTTTTGACTATGTATTTCGTTACAAACTATAGGGGCAAAACGCGTCTACACTAGAAGAGGTCACGCATGGAACACGACGAACAGCAAACACCGCAATCAGATGATGCGCCACTCTATGAGCAAGGGCTACAATCCCACTATTTCAATCTTACACAGCCGCTACACATTCCCTTTCCATCTTCCGAAGAGCGGTTGCGCTATTTAACCGCAAAGCGCGAGAAGAAGCAAAAGCAGCAATCCTCAACGGAGAAAAGAGGCTTTTTGAATCGCTTTTCGCGTAATGCCCCTGATGTAACACAACACATGAGCCTGGTCAATGCCACGCTGATTATCTCGGCAGCGTTAATTATCAGCCGCTTCATCGGCATTGTACAAACAGTATTGTTTACCTATGTTTTTGAGCCAGGAGGAGCATCGGGAGCATTTGTTGATGCCTACCAACAAGCCTTTCTTGTGCCTGACCTCATTTACAACATTGTTGCGGGTGGTGCTCTCATGTCCGCGTTCATCCCCGTTTTCAATACCTATATGGTTGGTAAGCGGGATGAAAAAACAGCATGGCACCTTGCGAGTACAGCACTCAACCTCTCTGTTCTCTGCATGATTATCTTCGCGCTTGTTTTGATTATCTTTGCACGTCAACTGGTCCCTTTATATAACTTCGGGCCAGGCCCGCGCTCTCCATTGTATGCGGCCTATCTAGTACATCTCGACTTGATCGCCACATTGACCCGTATTATGTTGTTGCAAGCTGTGTTCATGGGTGCAAGTGTTATTCTTACCTCAGTCTTAAATGCACGTCAAAACTTTTTGTTGCCAGCTCTTGCACCTGTACTCTATAACGTGGGTCTAATTGTCGGTCTCATTCCAGGTTTGGTACTAGTCGCAACTCATCAACGCAACGACATAATCGCTGTGTACGCGGCAACGTGGGGTGTCGTGCTTGGAGCATTCTGCCTGTTTGTAATACAACTTCCTGGCTTACGCAAGGTTGGTATGCACTACACCTTCTCGTTCGATTGGCGTCATAGTGGAATCCGACGCATTGGAACGCAAATGCTACCGCGTATTATCAATGCTGTGTTTCTCAATTTTTCCACGACTGTTGATCGTATCTTACTTGAACTGTTGATTGTTGCTGTTAGTCCTGTCCTCTTACAAGGGCTGATTTCGCAATATGTGTTCGCTTTTGGCATTGTCCTTGTACCGCTAAGTGGTGTGATGGCTGTTTGTACGGCTGCTTTCCCTACGATGACCATCTATGTGGCAGAAGGACGCCTCGACCGTTTACGTGCTCTCATCGTTGAGACACTACGGAGTGTATTGTTTATTGCGATTCCTTGCGGTATCGGTTTGATGTTGTTAAGCTTCCCCGTTATCCAAGTATTGTATGAGCATGGATCACTGAACCAAAACGAGGCACAGTCAATGGCGGTTCCTCTGTTTTGCTTTGCACTCGCCTTGCCTGGGCTTGCGGTTGTCGAAGTGCTAACGCGCTCATTCTATGCACTTCGGCACAGCATGACGCCTGTCATGGTGAGTGTAGGACAGTTTATCGTAAAAATTGCTCTCGGCATACTGTTACTGGACCCTGCTGTCGTGCTCGTACAAATGGGCGCAGGCAACTTCTTCCATACGCCATTAAATGCGACCCTTTTTACAGGAGCATTAGGGATGAGCGTGTTAGCTCTTGCAACCTCTATTGCAGTGCTATTAGAAGCCGTAGCCCTGATTTGGCTATTACGTCCACACGTCGGAGGGTTGCAATTGCGTCCGTTGACCTCGTTCACAACTCGTGTGTTAGGGGCATCGCTGGCTATGAGTATCGGTGTGTCTGCAGTGCGCTGGTGGCTCGATAACATGCTTATCACCACGGGAAGTGATGGTAAACAGTCGCTTGGTCTCGTTGGCATTCTGCTTGCCCTCCTCAAACTTGTGCTTATTACAGGCGTTGGAAGCGTCATCTATCTGCGTGTCTCTCGTATGATTCGCACACTCGGAAGCCAAGAACTCGGCTCTGTCAACCGTTTATTGATGCGAATGCATTTGTCGTGGATATGAAGACAGATTACGTCAGGCTGCGAATGCATGACTTTTGCTACTATACTAGTCAGAATGAGTTGAGTATGGTATGCTCTGAACACAAAACTAGACCCTATGTAGAGTAATATGTGAGTGTTGTGTGCTTTGCACATACATGTTTATAGAGCGGGAACAGTGGGAAACGAAGGACAGCAACCACCTCTGCCACAGCAGGGACAATCACCAGATTACTATGGCTGGCAATATGATCAAGACCATCCGGCAATGGCTTCTCAGCCATCACCAGAGCCACCTCTTGCTCCACAGCAGCCAATTCGCGTACATGGCGTTTATCCGTCCGCACGCTTTCAAGAGCCTATCGCGGATATGGGCACGACACTAGGATATAACCAGGGCAGCGAATACCAGTATTTTAACGCGCCACAACCATCGCAACCGATGGCGCAACTTCGTCAAGAGCGTCTCCAACAGCTTCGTGAGGACCGTATGCGTCGGCAACAACGGCGTATGGGGCCAGATGTCACAATCGCTATTCCTCGAAAAGGCAAGAATGCTGGTCAACCTGCTTCAGAGCCTTTACAAAATGAGCGTATGTACGGACCTGATGGGCAACCACTAATGGTTGGAAATGCTCCACCTGTGCAAGCGTCACCAGTAATTATGCCACCTATGCAAGCTAATGTCGCAACTGGTATAGAGGATGGAGCGAGCGAAAATCTGCAATCCGCTTCAGCTGTGGCGCAAGATACAGGGATGCTTCAACGTGTAAATATTCGGCGGGCATCACTTATCTTAACCGGAGCATTTGTCGCAAGTCGTAT
>CAXTWV010000253.1:3218-7507 GCA_964248005.1 uncultured Ktedonobacteraceae bacterium
ATCGTTCGACTGGCGACATCCAGGTGTCCTACAAATTGGGCGTCAAATGGTTCCGCGTATTATCAATGCGGCTATGCTCTCACTTTCGACGTTTGTTGATCGTATCTTGATTACGTTGCTCGTTGTTGTTGTCGGTACGGCTGGTGTGAATGGTCTGGTAACGCAATATTATCAATCGCTACAACTGGTGTTACTACCGCTTGGTGTCTTTGGTATGGCTGTTTCCACTGCGGCCTTCCCAACGCTTGCCGAGAATGTTGCTAAGGGGCGTTTCGACCGTGTACGTAGTACCATCCTGGAAACACTTCGTAGCATTCTCTTCATGTCGATTCCTTCAAGTATTGGCCTGATTGTACTCGGTCTCCCCATCATCCAGGTGTTGCTTGAACACGGACGTTTTAGTCTAGCAGATGCACAGTCAACGGTGGTTCCTCTAGCATTCTTTGCCTTTGGTTTAACGGGACTTGCAGCCGTCGAAATTCTGACGCGCTCATTCTATGCAATGCGCGACAGTACAACACCTGTCGTTGTTAGTGTTGGACAATTTGTGTTTAAGATTGCGTTGAGCCTCTTGCTCATCAATGTTGCCGTCTTTGGTGCGAGGTGGGGCATGGGTGCGCTAGCTTTCTCAACCTCACTTGCAGGCTTGGTAGAGGCACTTCTGTTGTTCTGGCTTCTGCATCAGCGTGTGGGTGGTTTACAAATTCGTGTGATCGCACTGTTCACAGGTCGAGTCCTTCTCGCGTCATTGGCAATGGGTCTTGCCTTGTTCATTATACGCGACGTGCTTGACTTCGGTTTTAGCGCAATCGCGTCTCATGTTCATGCACTTATCTTCCTCGACACAACACGAACACAATCACTTGGCTTGCTTGGTACATTCGTCGCGCTTTTCAAGTTGATACTAGAAGTGCTCGTCGGCCTGATTGTCTACATCCGTGTCGCGCGTCTTCTGGGCATAGAAGAATTAGGTCCTATCAAACGCGTGCTTGATCGTCTCAAATTATCGTGGATCTAGCAGGTCCAGTAGGGCAAGTGAAATTTTTATGAAACACCTGCGTCTCTCGATTGTTGGCTTTGGCGTTGTTGGTCAAGGTCTCGCGGAATTGCTCAGCACAAAGCAAGAGTTGTTACAGCAGCAATACGACCTAAGCGTCACACTCGTGGGTGTTGCCAACGCTCGACATGGCTTTATCTACAAAGAAGATGGGCTAGATATACCATTGCTACTGGAACTTGCAGCAGCGCGAGAACCTATCACAAGGCATCCAAACGTACAGCATTGGGAGCATGCACTCGAAGGCTTGCAAGCGACACAAGCCGATATGCTTGCTGAAGCTACAGGCACCAATTTACGTGATGCGGAACCGGGGATGAGTCATATCCGAGCGGCACTTACGAAGGGGATGCATGTTATTACCGCGAACAAGGGGCCAGTCGCGCTTGGAGCGAAGGACCTGCAACTACTCGCTCATCAACACAATGTCCAATTGCGTATGGAAGCAACCGTCATGGCAGGGACGCCTGTGCTCAGTACGCTTCGTCAAGGTTTAGCTGGCAGTCGAATACGTGCCATTCGTGGCATCTTGAACGGCACCACAAACTATATTCTAACCGCGATGGCTGCTGGTCGTGACTACGCAGAAGTGCTCAAAGAAGCGCAAACACAGGGCTATGCCGAGGCCGACCCCACAGCCGACGTAGAAGGCTACGATGTCGTTGCCAAAGTACTTATTCTTGCGTTTCTGGCTTTTGGTCATTCTCTCAAGCCCGATCAAGTCGTCAGGCAGGGTATTACCGCAATTACGAAAGAACAGATGCAACACGCAACGCGCAACAATGCCCGTATCAAGCTTGTTGCCTCATTGCAGGTAACGCATGACGTGGGAGACACCCCCCTCGAAGCGCGTGTCGAGCCTGTTGAATTACCCTTAAGTGATCCCCTTGCTCGTGTTGACGGTGCCATGAACGCAATCACGCTAGAAACCGACACATTATCGTCTGTAACAATTATTGGTCCCGGTGCTGGACGCTTGGAAACAGGGCAAGGATTACTGTCTGACCTTATCACTATCGCTCTTCATGCAAAAATGTAAACGAATTATTTGTAACACCAAATTCATGCAACAAAAAATGCTTCACTCTCTGATTTAGGCCAATTTTTTACAAGACAGGTGAACATGTCATGTGCTAAAATAGAAGTCAGCCAATGAGGAAGACTCAGGATTCCATGGCCTTGCTTGTAATGATAGGAGGCAATATACATGAATCGTTCATCAAACAAATTCTTGAAAAATCGCTCTATACCTGAATGCACCGTCATTCCTGTGCTTGGCTACGAGGACGTAGAGAAGGCTGCCGATTGGCTCTGTAACGCTTTCGGTTTTACTGTGCGTCTGCGCATCGCAAACCATCGTGTTCAGCTTTTGGTAGGTGATGGCGCGATTGTGGTGAACGAAGGACACTATGTGACCGAAGCAAATCACTCCATCATGGTACGTGTAGAAGACGTAGATCGTCACCACGAGCATGCCCTTGAACAAGGAGCTACCATCCTGCACCCACCCACCAGCAACCCATATGGAGAGAGACAGTACAGTGTCCAAGATATTGGTGGGCACCGCTGGACCTTCTCTCAATCGATAGCGGACGCTGATCCAGATGAGTGGGGAGGACAGTGGGGTAAAGATGACGCATGACCAGACCTTTGGTGATGCAAATCCTCTTTGAAAATCTGAACATAAGAAAGCTACAATCCAGTGACATCTCAACAGCAACTGATTACACCGATAAAACGTGGCTTTGTCGGGCGTGACGTGCCAGAAGATCGTATTATTCAAAGCTGTATTCATTGCGGTCTGTGCTTGCCATATTGCCCAACATATTTAGAGACTGGTAATGAGACATCTTCGCCACGCGGACGTATTCACCTTATCGAAGCTGTTGCCGATGGACGCTTGAGCGTCACTGACCCTGGCTTTGTCGGGCAAATGTATCAATGCCTGGATTGTCGCGCATGTGAAGATGTATGTCCTTCCGGTGTGGAGTACGGGAAACTGGTAGAGGCAGCACGCACACAGATAGAACGTGCTACCCCAGGCTCACCTGCGAAGCGCGGGCTACGTTGGGTCATCTTTCGTCAACTCTTCGGAAATATGTACATCTTTCGCCTGTTGAGTCGCTTACTCTATTTTTATCAACACTTTGGTATTCAGTGGCTTGCGCGACATCTCGGTATCCTGCGCGTGCTCCATTTGGATGAAATGGAACAACTTCTGCCCAAATTTCCCGCCTACTTTCTTCTACCCAACAGTCAACAACATGAACCAATCCCCTCATCTACCGGAGAAGAAACGCGTGTCGCGCTCTTCGTGGGGTGCATCATGAGTACTGCCTTCGCGGAAACAGACCGAGCGACGATACGCGTGTTGCAAGCTACCGGTTGTACCGTTGTTGTTCCGAAACTGCAAGGCTGTTGTGGAGCATTAACCGTTCATGCAGGAGACATGGACGCGGCAAGAGTCATGGCTCAGCAGAATATTGATGCCTTTGAGCAAAGTGGAGCGACGTATATCATTAACAACGCTGCTGGCTGTGGTGCCGCATTAAAAGAATATGCTCATCTCCTTCATGAAGACTCCGTATACGCCGAGCGAGCCGCACGTTTTAGTGCGCAAGTACGAGATATTTCAGAACTGCTTGCCACGCGTCAATTTATCGTACCTCTTCAATCGGTGCCTTTGAAGGTGACATATCAAGAACCATGCCATCTCATTCATGCGCAACGTATCGGAGTACAACCGCGTGAGTTACTGCGACGCATTCCTGATCTTGAATTGATCGAGATGCAGGAGTCAGCAGTGTGTTGTGGGAGTGCTGGCATTTATAACGTGACACAACCTGTGATGTCGCATCAGTTACAAGATCGCAAACTGACACACACAATAGAGACACAAGCGGATGTCGTGATTACCGCCAATCCAGGTTGTTTCCTGCAATTACAAAGCGGCCTACAACGTACAGGTTCTCCAATGCGCGTCATGCATATCGTCGATCTATTGGATATGGCGTGTAAAAACTCGTCGTAACGACAATTATGTAACTGACCCAACGAATGGGTATACATCAATGGTAGGGACCGATTTATCACGTCCTTCTCGCCGTTTCGAGATTACCGAGAAGGACGTGATAAATCAGTCCCTACCACATATAATCAATGGTAACGGATTGTTAATTATACAAATGCTGCTGTATATACTTAGGAATGAGACTCCAATCGTTATTCTGTG
>CAXTWV010000254.1:0-2283 GCA_964248005.1 uncultured Ktedonobacteraceae bacterium
ACATCGACAGCACCACGGGTAAAGATGCTGATGCAGAGGAACAAATACGCTTGGCGTATTTATTGGAACGTCTGGGCGAGTGTACACGGGTGATGGGTAAATTCGAGAATGCACGTCACTTTTACGAAAGGGTCTTAGATTTACGTAAAGCAATCTACACTTCTTCCTCACCTTATGAGACCTCAAGTATAGCGCAAATTAATGTTTTAATATGGTGTGAAATCGGATGGACATGGTATAGTATCGGCGATATTGCAAAAGCTCATGAATGTAGTAAACAGGGAGAACATATACTTCAGGAAAATAGTATTGTTGATGGACCTGCTTGGGCAATGTTGTATTTTCAGAGAAGTTACATAAGTTGGCAGGAAGGCAAATACGAAGATGCTCATAACAACGCACAAATAGCACTCACACTTTTTGAAAGTACAATCAAACAACGGGAATATAGTAGTAACGAACTTTATATTTCAACACACACCAGACGTACTCTTGCGGGAGACCCTGTTAACGTTGGTCGAACGCATACCTTACTTGGTGCAATTGCTAGCGCTATTGGTCAACCTGAATCTGCAATTTCACATTTAAATACGGCACTTACTCTTTATGAGACAAATCAGCGACAGCGAGAGATTGCATCTGTTTGTTGCAATCTTGGCGATATTTACCTTCGCAAAGCTGAACATCATTTAGCACAATCTTCACTAAGACGTTCTCTTAATATTGCTGAGCAACTTGTAGGAGAAATTCCGTTGGTATCAGTGGTTCGTGGTAACTTAGGTGTATTAGCAATGCGCTTAGGGGAACTAGAGGAAGCCGAATCTTGGTTCAAACAAGGTATCGAGCTAGCAGAACATGTTAACGATCCTGTATATGTAAGTGTGTTACATGCTTACTTGTCTAGTGTATTTCAAGAACAGGGAAAATCTTTAGACGCTAGAAAGAGTATTTATTGTTCATTGCATACTAGTCGTTCTATGCACATCGCTCCATGTATTGGACTTGCACTTGTCTCTCTTGCCTCTATGCATATCACCAAAGCTATGACATTGGAAATGAATGAAGAGAGAGTACGTTATCTTAAGCGTTCTAGACGCACATTACACCATGTCAAACAGCTTGAAGATATTGAAGTAGAAACAAAAACCGAAGGGAAGTTGCTTCTCGCTCAGATCACGTTCATGCTAGGTGAGATTGAAGTTGCACACCAGCAAGCATTACAGATATTACAAGAAGCAAAGCACTACGAACTAACATGGTTGATTGCACGAACACAAAGAGTGCTAGGTAGCATCTTGGTATTATTGCACGAAGATGAGCAGTCGCAACAGTATTTTGAGCAAGCATTACGTACTTTTCAAAAGCGTGGAATGGTGCTAGAGGAGGCACGAACCCTACGTGAACAAAGTGTTGCTCTGCTCTCACGTGTAAACCCCAGTTCAGAAGAACGAAACAAAGCTATACAAGACCTATACGCAGCGAATGAGACATTTATCACGTGTCAAGCAGTTCTCGATGTCCAGATTACTCAACACATCCTCAATGCACACGAACAACACGTGAAGGCATAACAAAAAATCAAGCATCTTCAATCCATGTATATGGATTGAAGATGCTTGATTTTTTGTTATGCCTTCATATTATACTAGCGACGAATGGGGATTATTGTCGTCCCAACGGAAAATGTTTCGTGACAATGGAGACAATAATACTGACGATGACCTTTATCGTCTAAATAGGGCTTGCTGTCCGTGTCAAGATCAACATGTAGACGCGCTGATTGGTGGCAATATGGGCAACGATAATATTTAATAGTATGCACATCGCCAGAGAAAAAATAGTCGTCGTGCATTCCACACCCCTTATAAAAGTGCTCTATGCTCCCTCTTACAGAACGCTCCCGCCACAAAACAATACCATACCCTCTAACATTTTTCAAGGCAAATAGTATCACATTTTGTACACATGTTGACATTACAAAAATCAAATATGTTCATCGCACATTGCATACTTCCTGCTCTTTCTTCGAGATACATTTCCTAACTCGTGTCATGAGCATACAGAAAACCGCCATCAATGCCCAAGAAAAGCAGAGAAGAATCGACCACAAATGCCCGAAAAAATAGGTATTCTATAGTCAACCAATGAGTAACATTCACTCATTAAGAGACAAACAACACCGCTTCTCGAAAGGACGGGCACAACACATGAATCTCATTATTAATCGCTGGCCCCAAACCATTATCTTCTTTGTTCTTGCCTTATTAACGCTTCTCGCCATCA
>CAXTWV010000254.1:2383-4645 GCA_964248005.1 uncultured Ktedonobacteraceae bacterium
TGGTGGCGTGCGTATAGTACACGTGAAAGGACGTTGGATATGTCACATTATGACTGATACGACTGCACAACAAAAGAAACGCTCATCCCAACGGTGGATGAGCGTTTCTTTTGTGTATACGAGGTATATCGTTACATACACCAACTATGCAGCGATGAAGAGCATCTCGTCAAGTTTGGAACCGTCGATGGTCTCGACTTGTATGAGATGCTCAGAGATGGCGATGAGTCGGTCCTTTTTCTCCGTCAGGATGTTCAAAGCCGTCGTGTATGCCTGTTCAATCAGGAAGCTTACTTCGGTATCAATTTTCGCCGCTGTCTCTGCGCTGATTGAGGAAGAGCCGTCGGCCTCAGCTTTGAACGCCACGTTGCCGAGCGGACTCATGCCGAACTCACACACCATGCGCCGCGCGATACCGGTAACGTACTCGATGTCCTGGCTTGCGCCTGTCGTGATATCACCAAAGATAATCTCTTCAGCGGCACGTCCACCCATCGCACCCGCGAGCTTTGCCACGAGTTCAGAGCGACGGAACAGGTAGCGATCCTCGGCTGGTGCCTGCACAGTGATACCAAGTGCCATACCACGTGCGATAGCAGAAACCTTCTGCACAGGATCAGCACCCGGCATGGAACGCATCACGATAGCGTGACCGACTTCATGATAGGCGATAATCGACTTCTCAGCCTCCGTGATAAGGCGACTTTTGCGCTCTGGGCCAGCCATCACGCGTAGAATTGACTCGTCGAGGTGCGGCTGACAGATAGTGTTCTGTCCATTACGTGCGGCAAGCAGTGCAGCTTCATTGAGCAGGTTGGCGAGATCAGCACCAGAGAAACCCGCCGTCTGTCGTGCTAAGTCTTGAAGGGTGACATGTTCGGCAAATGGCTTATCTTTGGCATGCACCTCAAGAATAGCCAGTCGCCCACGAATATCAGGCTTGTCAAGCATAACGCGGCGGTCAAAACGTCCCGGACGAAGCAGTGCTTGATCGAGAACATCAGGACGGTTTGTTGCGGCAATCACAACAACGTTACTTTGCTTGTCAAAGCCATCCATTTCAACGAGCAATTGGTTGAGCGTTTGCTCACGCTCATCATTCCCATTGCCACCTGTATTGCTACGCTGGCGTCCAACCGCATCAATTTCATCTATGAAGAGAATACATGGTGCATGATCTTTCGCTTCCTTAAAGAGATCACGGACACGTGCTGCTCCCACACCGACAAACATCTCGACAAACTCGGAACCATTGACACTATAGAAAGCCACACCCGCCTCACCTGCAACCGCACGCGAAATAAGCGTCTTACCTGTGCCAGGAGAGCCAACGAGAAGGACACCCTTTGGAGTACGTGCGCCCATTGCGGTAAAGCGTTCGGGCGTCTTGAGAAATTCTACGATCTCCTGCAACTCCATCTTGGCCTCTTCAACACCTGCGACATCCTTGAAAAGCACCGAGGGCTTTGACTCGTTGAAGCGTTTCGCTTTTGAGCGCGAAAACGACACTGCTTGCCCATTCGCACCACCACGCCGAATAAAGAAATACATGCCACCAAGTAACACTGCTATCAGTAACACATCCGCAAGACTTTGTGCCCATTGCGTGTGTTGACCATTATCAATACTGACTGAGACGCCATCACGCCGCAGTATCTCGGTCACTGCTTGCCCATCTTCTTTCACAGCATGATACTGCTGACCTTTGAGACCAATCGCAATCACATTGTTACTAAGGTCGATTGTGACCGACTTGAGCTGATGGCGATCTGCCATGTTCAGGAGATCACTAATAGGCTTCTCTTGTACAGTTGCACTACTCAGTGAAAGATTCAGCGTATGCGTAACAGCCAGTACGAGCAGAAGTATACCGGCCAAAACAAGAGTTATGGCTAGTCCATAACGTGCAACAGCATTTCTCTTTTTCAATGCTTTGCGTGATGAGCTTTGTGATTTGGTGGATTCGCGGTTATCCTTTGGAAATATTTGCATGTAGTACCATCAGACCCTTCTATATTTTCCAATTACATTTCTACCTACAGTGCGTGTATTTTTTCTTGCTTGAATGTTTGCATCCTTAAAGAATGCTGAGGAAAAGTGTTATGCACGTAGTATAACGCACGTTTTCAGCTTTATCAAGGTAAGACTACACTAAGAATGCTTAGAAAGATTAGAAATTAGTACCAATGTACTTGTAGAACAATGAACGTCACAAAAGGCTATAAAAAATGAAAACACGAGTGGCGGAAGGTAGACGTTTTT
>CAXTWV010000254.1:4655-7493 GCA_964248005.1 uncultured Ktedonobacteraceae bacterium
CGTACCCAAAAACGGCTTTCGTGCTGCACACGAGGTTTACAGATGTATAGCCTTTTGTGACGTTCATTGTCTGACCAACAAATAGGTCAGGCTATTACCATTTGGGCATCATCACGGCAGGGTAGCGGCTGCCAAATGATCCATGCGGCAGGATTTGATGCACGCGGTCAAGATCGTCTTGGCTTAAAGTTACGTCAATGGCGGCGACGTTCTCCTCCAATCGGGTCTGGTTTCGCGTGCCAGGGATTGGTACGATATCCTCACCTTGAGCGAGCAACCACGCCAATGCCAATTGGGTTACGGTAATGCCCTTAGACTCTGCAAGGTCCCTCAGTTGCCCAATGGCATTGACGTTCGCATCATAGTTCTCACCTTGCCACCGCTCGTCGAAGCGGCGCATATCGCCTTCGGGGTATTCGTTTCCTGGCTTGACGGTGGATGTGAGGAAGCCCCGGCCCAATGGAGAGTAGGGAACGAAGCCGATACCAAGTTCGCGGATCGTTGGTAGGACGGCGGTCTCGACATCGCGTTCAAAGATGGAGTACTCGGTTTGCAACACTGACACTGGTTGCACGGCATAGGCGCGGCGGATCGTGTCTGGTCCAGCCTCGCTGAGTCCGAAGAACCGGACCTTCCCGGCAGCGATGAGGTCCTTGACCGTACCAGCAACGTCCTCAATTGGCACGTTCGGGTCAACACGATGTTGATAGAGCACGTCAATGTGATCAGTCTGCAGATAACGCAGACTGTTCTCGGTGACTTCGCGGATGTGTTCGGGTCGGCTATCCAGGCCAAGGCCGATTTTCTGAGGGTCGGACAGGTCGAACCCAAATTTGGTGGCTATCACCACTTTGTCGCGAAAGTCTTTGACCGCCTGACCAAGTAACTGCTCGCTTGAGCCAGTCCCCATGCCGTATAGTTCAGCAGTGTCGAAGAGGGTCACTCCAAGTTCGTAGGCACGCCGGATCGTGGCGATGCCCTGCTCTTCATCGCTGGCAGGGCCATAAGCCATCGTCATGCCCATCGTTCCCAGACCGAGGGCTGAGACGTCGAGACCCTGTTTACCAAGTGTGCGGTGCTTCATGAATATCTATCTCCTTAAGAATGTACAACGTGTTTTTCTACTTTCGAGATTAGTTCGATTCTCTCGTGTGATAGAATTATGCATCACCTTTTGATCGAGAGCCAGAACTCAGATTATCCTGGTATAAAAACTGCTAGGCTATAAGAGAAAGAAGCAAGCAATGAACGATGAGAAGCGACGGCAAGAGCTAGCACAATTCTTACGAACACGACGAGAACGACTCTCGCCAGAAGTGGTGGGATTGTCTGCTGGTTCGCACCGTCGCACACCAGGATTGCGTAGAGAGGAACTAGCACAATTAGCGGGAATGGGAGTGACATGGTATACCCGATTAGAGCAGGGACAAGATATCATCGTTTCCCCACAGGTACTAGAAAGCCTGGCAAGAGTTTTTGACCTGAATGCAGCCGAGCGAGATCATCTCTTTATTCTCGCGCGAGATCAGGTACCAGCCGATCCTTATCCCTTAACAAGCAGCATCAGCCCTCAACTGCAAGCTGTTCTCAATACCATAAACAATCCTGCCTATGTCATCAACCCTCGCTGGGATATTATGGGCTGGAATCAGGCTATGTATCGCGTCTTTTCAGACCTTGACACATACTCAATACATGAACGAAATATTCTACGCTCTCTATTCACTGATCCTCTGCAACGAATCCAACTTTGTGACTGGGAAAAAGAGGCACGGGGGATACTGGCTCTGTTTCGTGCCAATAGTGATCGCTATGTGGGAGAAGCATGGTTCAAAGACTTGGTGGCAGAACTTGAACAGAGGAGTCCAGAATTCCGGGCATGGTGGGCACAACATGATATCCAGTCAGCATATAGGGGCCAAAAAGAACTGAAACACCCTCTGGTGGGAGAGCTATTTCTTCAAACAAGCACGTTTCAGGTTGTTGATGCACCCGATCTACGAATGGTCATTTTTACAGCAGCAGAAGCAGAGACAGCAAGGAAACTGAGCCAATTGATAGGACCAATGGAGGTTCAGTTAACCGTTTAAGGAGCAAATAGCATGAACTTATTACAAGAGAACGAAACGCTAAACGTCGGTATCGTTATTTTTGATCAGGTCGAGGTGCTAGACTTCTGTGGTCCATTTGAAGTTTTTTCGGTGACAACTGACTTAGTAGCACAGCAGCGTCCAAGCAAAAAAGGTCTATTTCACGTATTCACCGTTGCGGAACAAAATCGCTTAGTGACAACGCGTGGGGGTATGTTGGTACAGCCTCACTTCACTATTGCGGATCACCCACATATTGATATTGTGATTGTCCCAGGAGGCTTCGGCACACGCAAAGAGATTGATAATCCTGTGTTGATGGAGTGGTTGGCGAAGGTTACACAACAGACTCGACTGAACACATCTGTGTGTACAGGATCATTTTTGTTAGCAAAGGTTGGCGTGTTAGAAGGTCATAGTGCGACAACACACTGGGCGAGCCTCGACCGCTTTGCACAAGCATTTCCACAGGTTCAGGTACAACACGATGTGCGCTGGGTAGACGATGGCACTGTTATCACCTCGGCAGGAGTATCGGCAGGTATTGATATGAGCTTGCACGTGGTTGAACGTCTGCTTGGACGCGAGCAGGCAGAGCAAACGGTAAAGCAAATGGAATATGAATGGCAGGAGAATGCACGTTAATGACGTAGGGCTATAATTAACGTCTTTAACCAAAAAGTACGGATACCTGTAGGGACCGATGTATCACGTCCTTGTTCGGGTGTCGAAATGCCAGAAGGACGTG
>CAXTWV010000255.1:0-7465 GCA_964248005.1 uncultured Ktedonobacteraceae bacterium
TCACAATTACCCCCAGAGTTGTTTGTTGGTCCTGAAGCTACCTGTGTCACCATGCTACGTGGCGCGGGTGCGCTTATTCTCGGCAAGACAGTCACAACTGAATTTGCCTATTTTGAACCTGGACCAACACGCAATCCACACAATCTCGACCATACTCCGGGTGGATCGAGTAGTGGCTCAGTTGCCGCCGTGTCTGCTGGCTTCTGTCCATTAGCACTGGGAACGCAGGTTATTGGCTCGACAATTCGCCCAGCCGCATACTGTGGCATTCTTGGCTTCAAGCCGACATATGGTCGTATTCCCACCTCTGGCTTGATAAAATGTGCTGATTCGGTTGAACATATCGGCTATTTTACGCAGGATGTACCGGGTATCGCGCTCGTCTCTTCATTGCTGTGTAGTAACTGGCGCACCGTTACCTCTGAAGCGTTGCCGATACTCGGAGTACCAGACGGCCCCTACCTCGCGCAGGCATCGGCAGAAGCACTGCACGCATTCGAGATACAACTAGCCCTTCTCCAAAAGGCAGGCTATACCGTGCGTCATGTGCCAGCTTTTCACGATATCGAAGGCATTAATCGGCATCATACACGGATGGTCTTCGCAGAAATGGCGGTCGTACATGCCTCATGGTTCAAGCAGTATGAAACACTCTATCGACCCCGTACTGCCGCAGCACTACGCGAGGGACAAACGGTAGGAGCCGAAGAGTTGACAGAAGCACGTCAAGGAAGAGCCACACTGCGCCATGAGTTAGAAGCACTCATGGCACAAGCAAAGATTGATATATGGGTTTGCCCCGCGACTACCGAGCCAGCACCTGAGGGATTAGACTCTACTGGTAGCCCAATTCTGAATCTGCCCTGGACCTATGCCGGTATGCCTGCGATCACCGTTCCCGGTGGACATGCCGCTAATGGCTTGCCTCTTGGTCTACAGTGTGTTGGCGCGAGTATGGCTGATGAATACTTGCTGGAATGGATAGCCCCTATAGCGGAAATCCTGGCAAGCCAAAACACTTGACAGCAACATTGCTAGACACTATTCTTGTCCTTATTCCCTCGCTGAGGAAGAGTGCTGGTCTTAATTGATATCAGCACTGCACTATTTTTGGAGATACGATGAAACCACCACGTTTTCAGTACTCAGCACCACACGTTCTGGACGAGGCAATTGCTCTTCTAGGACAGTGTGGCCCTGATGCGAAGGTACTGGCAGGAGGTCAAAGCCTTATTCCCCTCTTGAATATGCGCTTGACCGCACCGATGTATCTTATAGATATCAATCGAATTGCTGAATTAGACTACATTGAAGCGAGAGATGACTACCTGGCTATTGGAGCAACCACACGTCATCGGCAGGTAGAACAGTCAGCGTTGATACAGCGGCGTCATCCACTCCTGGTAAATGTTGTGCCGTATATTGGTCATACGCAGATACGCAATCGGGGTACGATAGCTGGCAGTATCGCCCATGCTGATCCTGCGGCGGAACTCCCGGCGTTACTGACATGTCTTGATGGCGAAGTCGTAGCTCGTAGTATTTCTGGTCAGCGTATTCTCAAAGCTGAGGAGTTTTTTACAGGTTATCTCTCGACCATGCTGGAAGCGGATGAGATACTGACAGAAATACGCTTTCCGTGGCTGGCCCCTCAAGCTGGTTGGGCATTTATGGAGTTCGCACGCCGTTCCGGTGACTATGCCTTAGCTGGTATGGCTGCTGTCGTCACTCCGACCGCTGATGGTCGCTGTCAATCCGCACAGATAAGTTATGTTGGCATTGCCAGTGCGCCCAAACGCGCACACGATGTTGAAACGCTTCTCATTGGTACGACACTCGATGATAAGACGTTGAATGCAGCCGCGGAAGTGGCTTCACACCTTGTCACCGACGAGTTGAGCGATGTACATGCCACGCCTATTTATCGTAGGTCTCTTACAACCGAGTTGACAAAACGCGTCCTGAAAACGGCATGGCAACGCTGTCAACAATAACATAAAAGGAGTCCGATGCATGGAAGAGCAAGTGTCGATTGCGGCATTTAACGATGTGCAAACGATTGCGGTCATGGTGAATGGTCAGAGGTATGAACAGAGCGTACCTGTGCGTTTGTTGCTCTCGGATTTTCTACGCCATGAACTGCATCTTACGGGAACGCATGTTGGATGTGAACACGGTGTCTGTGGGTGCTGTACCGTGCTTTTGAATGGTGAATCAGTGCGCTCCTGTCTTATGTTGGCCGTGCAGGTTGACGAAATGACCCTCACAACTATCGAGGGGCTGGCTGGCGAAAAGGAACCACTGCATCCCATTCAGCAGGCGTTTCAGGAGAAACACGGTCTACAATGCGGTTTCTGCACTCCCGGTATCATCATGACGGTCTATGCGCTGTTGCGTGAGAATGCTGAACTCACAGAGGAAGAGATTCGGCATGGACTTTCTGGAAATCTCTGTCGTTGCACGGGCTATCAAAATATTGTAGAGTCTGTCAAGCTCGCGGCAGAACGTCTCCGCGAACAGCATGAGGTGCGTTAATTATGACAACACGTTGGTTTGGCGCATCAGTGCAACGCAATGAAGACCCACGCCTACTCCGTGGACGTGGTATCTATGTTGATGATATCGATCTACCAGAAATGCTTCATGCGGCTGTTTTACGTAGTCCTTATGCACATGCACGAATTGTGAGTATTGATACAAGTGCTGCACGCGGCTTGCCCGGTGTACACGTAGTACTCACCGCTGCTGATCTAGGAGACGTTCTGGAACCTTCTCCACTCTTAATACCTCATCACGCGCTGACACAGCCCCGTACTCAACTTCCACTTGCCCTTCAAGAGGTGCGCTACGTTGGAGAAGCTGTCGCTTTTGTGGTTGCGGACAGCCGCTATATCGCGGAGGATGCCCTGGAATTGATAGAGGTGGAGTATGAGCCATTGCCTGTAATTTCCAGTTTGGATGTTGCCTCAGCACCAGATGCACCGCTTGTCCATGAGGATGTAACGAGAAATATCGCGGCTCACTTGGTGCAGGAGGTAGGGAATCCAGCCGAGAGAATTGCCAATGCTCCACATGTTGTGCGCGAAGTGCTGAAGATGGAACGCGGTGCGGCAATGCCAATGGAATGTCGAGGCATCGTGGCGCGTTGGGATGCCTATGAAGGTATGCTCACCTGTTGGATATCAACACAGGGACCAATTCCTATTCGTAATGGTCTCGCGGCTATTTTCCATCTGCCAGAACACAAGGTACGCGTAATCGCTCCCGATGTTGGCGGTGGATTTGGCACAAAAATCATGATGTTCTATCCTGAAGAGATCCTGGCACCATTTGCCGCGATTCAATTAGGTAAACCAGTCAAATGGATTGAGGATAGACGCGAAAATTTTATCTCTTCTAACCAGGAACGCGGTCAAACTCACGAAGTGGAATACGCCTTTGATGACGAGGGCGTACTACTTGCTGTGCGGGACGTATTCACTCATGATGCAGGGGCCTATACTCCCTACGGTATCATCGTACCAATCATCACTGCCTGCTCTCTACCAGGACCGTATCGACTCAAGCACTACTACAGCGAGTTTACAGTGTTGTATACGAATAAAGTACCTGTCAGTCCATATCGCGGAGCAGGTCGTCCTCATGCTGTTTTCGTGATGGAGCGCATTATGGACCGTATCGCATACACGCTCAACATGGATCGCTTGGAAGTACGCTCTCGAAACTTTATTCAGCCAGATGAGTTTCCCTGGGATGTTGGCTTGGTGTATCAGGATGGCGGACCGACGAAGTACGATAGTGGGGACTATCAAGCATCACTTGACAAGATGAAGGTGCTCTTGGATTACGATACCTTCTCTGCAAAACAGGCAGAGGCGCGAAAGCAAGGACGATATTTGGGCATCGGTGTTGGCTACTATGTCGAAGGAACATCAATTGGACCATATGAGGGAGCCCATGTACGGGTAGAGACTGATGGGCGTGTTTTCGCCTCTACAGGTGTCACGACACAGGGGCAGGGACACCAAACGGTTTTTGCGCAGATTGTAGCCGATCAACTTGGGATTGAGCCAAAGGATGTGATGATCATAACAGGCGACTCACAATCCTTCTACTGGGGCGTTGGCACCTTTGCGAGTCGTGCCGGAACTGTAGCCGGTACAGCAATGCATCTAGCGGCTGTCAAGGTGCGCGAGAAAGTCAAAGCACTTGCCGCCGATGTGTTTGAAGCACTGCCAGAGGATATTGAGCTTGCTGATGGAAAGGTATTTGTCAAAGATGCTCCTCATCGTGCATTGACCTTAGGCCAGATGGCGATGAAAGCCAATCCACTACGGTACACATACGGTGAAAACGCTCGTAAGCTGGCGGCGATGAACCTTGCGGCAACACGTCCAGGCCCTGCCTTACCAGAGGAACGTGGTGGACCTGGATTGGAGGCTGATGGGTTTTATAGTCCACCGCATGGAAGTTTTGCGAGTGGGGTGCATGGAGCTATCCTGGAAGTTGATCCTACCACTGGCATGGTCACGTTTGTGAAGTATGCAGCGGTACATGATTGTGGGCGGCTCATCAATCCGATGGTGGTTGAAGGACAAATACATGGTGGCGTAGCTCAAGGCATCGGGGGAGCCTTCTTTGAGCGGTTGGTCTATGATGAAGAGGGTCAACCTATCACTGCCACCTTCATGGACTATTTAATTCCAACAGCAACTGAAATACCAGCCATCGCCGTTGACCACGTTGAGACGCCTTCGCCGCTAAGCCCACTGGGTATGAAGGGAGCAGGTGAGGCGGGAGTCATTCCTGTGCCCGCTCTCTTCGCCTCGGCGATTGACGACGCATTATCCCCGTTTCATGTGCGCATTCGCGAGATGCCTTTGCATCCGTGCCGCTTACTTGAATTGCTGACGGAAGCGCAAACACCGTAGAACGTTGACAACCGAATATCGTCGCTTTCTTTACATATCCATGCGACTATGCGCGTACTTCTTCTTGCTGGACCTTCGCAAGCTCCTTCGCTACAGGCTTGTTGAGCTGCCTAAGCATGAACGTAGGGGCAAGACGACTCATCAGCTTCAAAACATTGCTGACACCTGGACGAATTTCATAGGTGTCACGTTCTAACCCTTTCATTGCTACGCTGACCATCTTGTCTACTTTCATCACTCCTTGGCTACTCCCATTAAATGTATCTGACCCAAAGTTATCCATGAGCGGCGTGCTCGTGGGAGGTGGAGCTAATTCAAACACTTTCACGCTCGTTCCTTGAAGTTGTACACGCAAAGACTGCGTATAGGAGTGGATGCCCGCTTTCGTCGCACAATACACAGGAGCACTTGCGAGTGGCAAAAACGCCAGACCTGACGACATGTTGACGATAGCAGCATCTTGCTGACTCCTCAGGTATGGCAAAAACTGCTCAACCATACGTACCGGCCCCAACAGATTAATCTCAATCTCCTGGCCTACATCCTGCAGACCGTTCTTGCCGTTCAAGCTGAGCATCCGCATAATACCAGCATTATTAATAAGGACATTTAGCGTAGGAAAGTCTTGAGTCACGTTCTGATACAATGTAGTGATTGCTGCTGGATCGCTCACATCGCTTTGATAGGTATGAAGAGTTGGGAATTTTTCTCGTATCTCATGTAATGTGGCTGAATTACGCCCTGTGACAATAACCGTGTTATTCCGTTGACTCAGTTGCGTTGCGAGTTCCAACCCAATACCGCTCGTTCCGCCAGTGATTAAAATGGTGTTTCCTGTCATTTTCATGATTATTCTACTTTCAAGAATACATCTTATTTTTCCTTGATGATCTGCTTTGCCATGCCACCAGCGATCTCAGCGATTTCCTGCACCTTTGCATCGTCGCCACTCTGGACCGCTTTCCAAAACGCGACCTTCTGCTCCAGGTAGCGCAGATGCTCGTGCTTCTGAGCCAGCTCTTGCTCCAATGCTTTTTTCTGCCCTTCAAAGAGCGCAAGCTGTTGCTCGGCTGCCGCTTTTCCATCTTTCAGAAGCGCGAAATACGTCCGCATATCCTCAATTGACATACCCGTTGTGCGTAAGCATGCCAGTGTCTCAATGTTCTGGACATCTTCCGCGGTATATCTCCGATGACCACTGCTGCTGTCTCGCTTCACTCTGTCGAGTAAGCCAATCCGTTCGTAGTAGCGGAGTGTATGTTCGCTCAGCCCACTTCTCTGAACTACTTCCTGAAGTGTAAAGTGGGAAGGCGTTTTTGTTTTTATATCACTTACCATAGAAACATCATACACTACCTAGAGTGCTCTAGGTCAAGGACTTAGTGCGTCAATTTGGAAATTGGTCAAACCTCGTAACAAGTGGTGCATCCGCCACGTGATGAGGCAACGGTAGGGACCGAATTATCGCGTCCTCAGCACGAGCGAAGCAATGTGCGCGTCCTCTTATCACATACCGGAGTCTCCAATAAATGAGCTAAGTATCGACCAAACACGATTATTGACATTGTTCGTTATGACACGAGGGTCAATGATGTCACCCTTACCGTCTTGGTTGTCGGGTTGGGCACGACCGTTCGCGAGGCATGCGACACGGAAAGTGGGCGGCGTACTGACACGTCATTGACATGATCCGCTGGCTCCAAAAGCGGAATGAGAGCCAAGGAGACGAAAGCGGGTCCAGTATGTAGTCCCAGCGCGTGTAGGCTGAATACTTGCGTTGTGACACGCATAAGCATTCCTGGTTTCCATGTCTGCGTCTGGCACCACACAAGCGAGGGTACGTCGGTACTGACAACCTTTTCCTGCCCTCGGTGATCCGTGACCAGCACAGCGATCTGCAAAGGATCAGGCATGGGAGCGAGCACGCGCCAGTACGTAGTGACCGACATGTACCCTGCGATGAGACTAAAGCGGCTGGGTGCATTTACATGAACGCCAACCAACTCCATACTTGGGTGAGCATCGTCGGCGTCATTGAACAGGACGTGGACTGGATTAGGAATAGCTTGGTGCCGTGGCTGCATGAGATAGGAGCAGAAGGGCGAGGGCAAGCTAGGCAACACAAACTGTGTATCTGTCGTAGGGCTTGGCTGCACCGCAGAAGAGGCAGAAATCCCAGGAGCAGAAGTCCCTTTTTTGAGCAAGATATACCCATCATGTGCATCCACAACCCCATAGGTCCCGCTCAAAAGCACTTTCTTGGCCTCGCGAATGTAGTCCGCTGAATTGAAAAACGGATAGATATCGCTGGTCACATCCAAAAACACATAGTCCGCACTCGTATCGGCATAGGGAAAGAGATAAATGCTGGCACGATGGCTCACATGAGGAACCAGTGACGATTGTGCGGAAAGCGAGGCTTTTTGAGGAATCTGCCGCAAAAATGCTTGCGCGAGGGCAACATGTGTACTCCGTTGCGGCCACTGAAAACCGGGTGAGAGGGGCAAGTTGCCAGCATCTACATCTGCGCGAAC
>CAXTWV010000256.1:0-4542 GCA_964248005.1 uncultured Ktedonobacteraceae bacterium
AAGTGGATAACTTGTGGACAAAAATGTGGATAAAATGTATCGGTACGATGTATCGAGACGATAGTGTTTATAACTTGTGGATAAGTCATGTGGAGAATGTGCATCGCCCCGATATATTGGCTTGAAATTGTGGATAAGTTATGCACATTTGATGTGGATAAAACAGTGAGCATGTTACAGTGTTAATGTTATACACAATTGTAGGGGTCTAATTCTATTACACCCTTTTGCTCAATTGATGCTGTCCACAGGATTGATAAAAACGTTACAATATCTTTCAAAAATTTGTATATGGCAAAAGGGTGTAATAGAATTAGACCCCTACAACCGAACATCGCCAAGTACGTGTTCTTTTCATCCTGCCTTTTGTTGTGCTATGGCATGTCTCGGTTTCGCTGGGCGTTGCGCTTCATAAAATGTGTACCAGTGTTCATCAATCCATGTGTTGCAATCAGCGAGGGCAGAGCTGAGTCCACGCTGTTCAAGCTCTTTATCGACGATGTTGTTGGCGTGTGGATGTTCATACAACTGAGGTAGAGGTGAACCGAAGCCGTGAGTGTAGTGGACGAGTTCGTGCGCGATGGTCGTCACCAGCACACAATCAGGCACATTTCTGTGTTGTAGTAGCGAGTTGATGCCAATAAAAGAGCGTGTACTATCGAGTGACATACGAATGAGGCCCAGACGACTCTTCCAAGGACGACAATAGGCGATCTGTACCTCGTTCGCACGAGGCACATCAGAAAAGTAGTGTTGCCAGATAGAAGTGAGATATATCGTAAGGTCGCGTGTTGCCCAAAATGTAACGGGTGATGATGAAGGAATAGAAGGTAGCATTAAAGACTCCTCAATATATAGTATTGTGAGTCCAGTATACCGAAGAGGTCATAACGCGTATTCTAATCATCCATCGTATGCAGGTAGGCATATTTTTCCCGTATCTGCTTTTCTCGCTTGAGCCATTCTGTCGCTTCTTCTTTCTTCCCTATGGCCCAAAGCGTGAGCACAAAGCTCCTTATGGTGGTTCCTACCGCGAAATGCATGGGTCCTAGTATCTTCTCACGAATTGCTAGTGCTCTTCTAAAAAGCGGTTCGGCTTTGTCAAACTGTTTGCGGTTGCTATAGAGTTTCGCGAGATCGTTGAGCGTTTGGGCAACGTCTGGATGTTCGGTTCCCAATGCCTTTTCGCGCATCGTTAATGCACGATTATAGTAACACCTGGCATCCTCGTATGCTGTTTGGATGAAACTGAGTCCAGCCATGCCATTGAGCGTTTGAGCCACGTCGGGATGCTCCGTACCCAGGATGCTTTCACGAATCTCAAGTGCCTGTTTATACAGTTCGTCACTAAGTCCATAGCGGCGTTGTGCTACATAGACATCAGCAAGCAGATTTATGGTACTTGCGACATCGGGATGCTGAAAGCCGAATGCTTGCTCACGAATACTGAGTACCTCTTGCAGAAGCCGGTCGGCCTGTATATATTTGCCGCAGAGGGCATAGAATTGTGCGCGTGTACACAAAACACGGGCGGCACTGGTGCGTTTGGGTCCAATCGTCTGCTCAAGAATGGCTTGTGCGGAATCCAGGAGTATTTCAACCTGATCGTATCGCCCTTGTGCCATACATAACACAGCCCAATCATTAAAGCTTGTCGCCAGCGTAGGATGAAGTGGTTGAAGTGTGAGTTCTAAATGCACACGTTCCTTATGCAGATAAGCCTCAGCTGCCTCATACTTGCCCAGCGTTATCGCGAGCCGTGCCATTGCTCCTAATGTGGTTCCCATAAAAGGATGTTGTGGTTCTGGTAGCTTCTCCCAGATGCTGAGCGCGTGAAGAAAATATGATTGGGCTAGGGGATATTTGCCCTGTGTGAAGTAGATGAGTCCCAGCCCATTAAAATTACAGGCTACACAGGGATGCAACAAGCCTACATTGTGTTCTTTAATAGAAAGGGATTGTAAGAACAAGTCTTCTGCTTCGCGATATTTCCCTTGTCTGTAATAGAGGTCAGCCAGTTTAAGACGTACTGTCGCGACATGCTGATGTGCTGGACCGAGGACACGTTCCGCATGAGTGAGTTCTTTTTGTAGTTGTGATTTTGCTTCTCCATGAATGCCGCGTATGTGATGATGCCAAAAAGCAGTACGAAGCTCGGTGGCAGTCTCTTTTGGTTCTGGTATGGTTTGAAGCATGGCTACGGCTCTTGCAAGCAATTCTTCAGATGTGTCTTGTTGTGCTTGTAGACGAAAATAGAGTCCTGCTTGATACAGCAGGCGTGCAGCCTCAATTGAACGCAGATTGTACTGTGTAATCAAGGCAAGACAAGCCTGGACATGGGGGATAGCCTGCTGACACCTGTTCCAATTCTGTACCTCTTCAATATCGGGGAAGGCCGCATTGACTGCTCGTACAGTTCGCTCGACCCATTCACCACGAACTTTTTCGCTCATCCAGTCTCGTAACACCACCTGTATGAGTGGATGCAAAGAGAGCAGTTTCGTTTCAGAGACGCGATGAACCAGTGAATACTTGCGTAGCAACGCAATCGCCGCATCTAATGCCAAAGGGTCATTCTCAATGGGTTGTAGGATGGTTCCTAGCTCACTTGCGGCATTGCGAATAAGCTCTTCCGGTATCGCAGTGGGATCGAGAAACGCACAGAAACGGAGCAGTTCAAGTGCGGCAGGACCACCAGGACGTATCTGAGCAAGCTTTTCAAACGAATGCACAAAGGTTGCTCTCACTGACGCTGCATGGTCTACACTCAGACTACCACGCATAGTAAGGAGTTTCGCGTGACTGGTCTTATAGAGACACAGGTAGTCGTCAAGACTACATCCAGTTTCTTCGACATATGCGCCAGCCTGATCGAGTGCGAGGGGATGATCGCCTAGCAACGCGGCGATCTCATCTGCTTTCTTTCTATCCACGAGACGTGCGTCCATGAGGGGTGCATCCTGTGACAGTCTTTTGGTACGCCGTAAGAGAAACAGGGTGGCTTCATCACGTGCCATATGGCAGAGATCAACACGTTGGGCTATTGAACCTGTTGTCTGAGTTCGGGTAGTGAGCAGAACGTGTCCCTGCACATTCGATGGTACGAGTGTATTCAACAAGGTAAGGTCTTCATCATTATCGAGAATGAGTAGCCAGCGTGTGTGCGTTTTTAGCCATGATTTGACAGCATCAGTAACGCGCTCACCCTTCTCCTTTATTGGAAGCCGGAGCTGTGTGGCAATCGTATTCCAATCCTCACGTAATACATCACGTTTCTCTCCACGCAACCATAGAATAACAGTATAGTCACGATGATAACGATATGCATATTCTACCGCTAACTGTGTTTTACCGCCGCCTGCCAGACCACTCATTGCCTGAACGGATGTATTGACCTTGCCGGAATGAAACTTCTCATGAAGCAATGTAAGAATAGATTCACGGCCTGTGAAAAAAGGATTGCGACGATAGGGAACATTCCAAATAACAGAAGAGTCTTGTGGGGGAGTGGCAACCGCCGAGGGAGTACGCAAGTCATCAACAGGTGGAATGATTGCATGTCCGTTCGAGACAACTGGTACAGTGCGGTGGTCCTGTTCCTCTTGTTTACACGACTTTTCTAACGCTTTCGCGAAGTCGCGTATGGTTGGATAACGTCTCTTAGGGTCTTTTGCCAATGCTCTTTGTACCACAGCTTCTATGGCAGGTGAGAGCAATGGCACATGGTCGCGCATTGGTGGTGGCGTATTTAGTCTATGCTGTATTGTAACTTCGATAGGTGTTCCGTTGAAAGGGCGTACACCACAGAGCATTTCATAGACAATGATACCGAGCGAATACTGATCGCTCGCGTAGCACGGTTTGTTTCTATTCTGTTCGGGGGCGGTATATGTAATAGTGCCAACGCCTATATTTTTCTGCGATTGTTGGTTTTTTGTACTATGTATCACTGTTGCGAGGCCAAAATCACTGAGCAGGACATTGTTATTCTTATCTAATAATATATTTTCTGGCTTTACATCGCGGTGAATAGTTTTGTGATCGTGTGCATATTGTAGTGCTTCCGCGACTTGTTTTACATAAAGGAGCATGATATCAGGAGAAAGTTTTGTGCCTTTGCTAAGACGTTGACGGAGTGTGCCATTGGGAGCGTAATCCATCACAAGATAGGGTGTACTGGTGCTCTCTTGTATACCAAATTCGAGAACCGATATGATATTAGCATGTTTCAAAGCGGCAATTGTACGTGCCTCTTCAGAAAAGAGTTCTATTTCCTCATGAGTCAGGCGCATTGGCAAAACTTTAATTGCGGCCTTCCATCTGAGATAGATATGCTCGCCCAGATAGACCTCGGCAAAACCACCACTACCCAGCTGATTGAGTAGACGATAGTTCCCTAAACGTTGTCCCACACGGTCATTCATGTCCTTTGACCTCTAATACCTTACTTAGTAGAGAAAAGTACGTCTTTTGGGTCCCACACGAAGATACTGCATTACGTCTATGAACGCAAGAATATTACGTATAAAGGGTACTATTGTT
>CAXTWV010000256.1:4642-7447 GCA_964248005.1 uncultured Ktedonobacteraceae bacterium
GGGTCTGATTTCATCACACCCTCTCGCCACACGACTTAATAAAGGACGCTCAGATAGGCCCAGCAAATGATGCCGCGGGGGTAGAAGTGACCGCCCCAGTCGCTGTTATCGTCGTGAAAGCCGTCGCTAAAGGTTTTGGCGAAGCTAACGTTATAGGTGTAGGCAGCCTCAGTTATGTTGAGCTGCGCACAGGAGGAGCAGCCGTTTTTTGTGTAGACGAGATCGGCTACAATTCCTGAGAGCATGACTTTGCTGAACCATTCGTAGCGGAGACAATGCCCTGTATCACACTGCGTTCCATGCGCGGCTGTCGAGGTCAGGACGATCATCCTGGGTGAGGAGAGTGTGTCGGCGGCTAAGTCTGTGGGATATTGCTGAGCTAGATCGTGTAGCAGCGTCGAGTTCATCGTGCTGTCTTGTCCGATGAGATGCAGATAGAATAAGCCTTCACCCAGCGTAATAGTACGACCAGAGCAATTGCTGAATGTGGTGTTGTCCGCGATAGGCAAGAAGCCATGCGTGTTATATTCCTGCACCATCGCGCCTTCAATCTTCGTGGCGGCCTCGTTCCAGGTAGACCCATTCGTGTTGCCCTGCACTAACCCGTCAAGGTACGCGGTAGCTCGATAGCCTGTTGCCTCTTTTAAGCCTTGATAATATTGATTGCCCGCGCCATTACCACTGTTATGCAGACAATCACTGGCGGCATCAAAGGTCGTGTTGGTATCTTGAGCGTTGTAGGCAATACCTGTCACAGGGTCGCCTACGTTGAGATTATGATGCATCGCGGCATCGACCACTCCAATGGCCTGATGTAGCAGGTCGCTATCTCCTGTAACATACTCATAATAGGCTAGCAATAGCGCGACATCATCGTTCTCTTCCGTCGGCATGGGAATACCGATGGTGATATAGGGAGGAGCATAACAGGTAGCACGGAGCGTAGGAATACCGTGCCCTGGTGCCACGCATTGACCATTACTCGCCACATCACCACCTTGATCGTGCTGAAAGTAGGTGCCAAAGGTGTTGCGGGTCGCATTCTTTAGGACGGTCTCCATCGCTGATTTGAAGAACCACGGCACACGCGTAATCTCGAAATAGCCGTACTCATGCATCACATCAACCGTACTCAAGAAGCCATAGGTTCCCTCGTAGACTGCCGCATCATAGCCACCACCAGCACAGGTTTGACGCGCTGTCAGCCAGCTACTCGCCTTGTAACTACGTAACGTATTGCCTAGTAGCCAGCGTTGTGCCGACGTAAGTGTGTTGTTCTGAATCAGATAGTCTTCCATTGTTTGTGCTTGTGCCAGCAGGTTATCGTGCGTCGAGAGATTGTCAACCGCGAAATCGACCACATCCTGCTCGGAAGACCACTCGTGCGCCGCATACAAGCTTTCGTTCTGGCAGCCTGCCGGAAGCAGAGTGTTGGCGAAAAGCTGCTGGCTTGCGTTCCAACCGCCCAGGAGAAGATAAGCTGTACTGCTTTGTCCTGCTGGTGTGCTATATGACCATGCGAGACCTGCGCGGTCACTTCTCCCTATATTACATGTCCAATGGTGTGCATCGCCCGCGAGAAAGAGTGTGCCACCTGTAACATCAGCTTTAGGGTCGTAGGAGAGCAACGAAACAGGAGTACCCGCAGGGGTTGTATGAGCAACGCAGGCACTGCTTGTTGGCAATAAACGATTGCTGCCGAAGAGGAAGTTGCCAGTAAGGGTAGTGAGGCTGTTGTTTTGCAGATGGACGCCGACGAGAAGGGCTGGAACGATATCGTCACGTACCGCATGGGCGCACTGTTCGAGCGCGATACAGCCGGGTTCGCCACGAAATGTGTCGATGAAATCAACGCTCACGTGCATACCCTCACCGTCCGTTGCATCGCCTTCCCATCGGGTCGTGTCGAGGCCCTGTGTCCATTGTTCATTGAGCAGGTAGCTATCACCTGTATTGGGTGTTCCCATATGGAACATATAGGTTTTTTGCTGATTACTCGGCGCGATACCAACAACATAACTCGCGTTGTTATCATGGAAGATGCCATCGGTCCCACTCGATACAGAGGAGGTGGCGGGATTGATGTTGAAGTCGAAGCGCGACCCGAACTTGGTATTGATGTTGGTAAATTGGCTCTGAGCCTTAATAGTTTGAATAGGGATGCGGCTATCCAGTTGTAGGGTAGATGGCATGGAAGATGACGCTGGTGTCGTTTGCCGTGGAGACGCTTGTACAGGAGTCATCTGTGCATCAGTTATTTGCGAGAACACAGAGATGCAGAGTATGAGAGCCAGCACGATACGGATGCTATGAGTACGAAACACAACAGTTCCTCTTCCATTTGTATAGATGAATTCTATTGTAACAGAAAAATATGTGATGTACACAACGAAATATGTCATTTGTCCCATGTTTTCATGTCTTAATTCCGGTATCATTGAGCGTATAGAGAATAAGAGAGAGAGAACGATAGGAGGTTGCGGCGATGAATGGTGTTTTGTGTAGAACAACTGATGCGGCATTGAATGAGTGCCTGCTTGAGTCCGATAGAATGAGTATGGATGTAGCACACAACGAAGAGTCTTATGCAACAGCTCCTATGGCGGCGGTGCAATCAGCTCGTCTTGGCGAAGAGGAATTGCATACCCTGTTTGAGTCGGCGATCAGCAGTCGTCTGCTCGCGATGCGCGAACAAATGGACCGTATTAGTGGCCCGTTGCCCTCTACTCCGTCGCGCTGGTATGAGACGGATGTGCTGCCAGTCGTAGCCAAGCAACCAAAGAAGCTCTTTGTGTTTCGTAGTTC
>CAXTWV010000257.1:0-2858 GCA_964248005.1 uncultured Ktedonobacteraceae bacterium
ACCACATTTGCGACACCGGGGAAAAGCGTTTTCCACGAAATCGCCTCCTTCCTTCTCTTTGGAGGGTCTATCGCTTGCTTCATAAAATTGTCAAGCGAGGCTTAGCGAAAATGTAAGCCGAGGGGGAGCCTCCGCCGCTGCATCCGCATCCCCACAGCAAGGTATAACCCATGCCCTTCCTATAATACCACAACTTCCACGCTCTGTCAGTAGGTTCGTGAAGAAATCTTCATCATTGTAAGGAAAATCTTCTCCTCCATACTAACGAAAAAGCGTCATATTTGGAACAGCAAGAGCATGTCAGAAAAAATATCTGCGTAAAATTCCTCAAATATGGAAATATCTTCACCTTTTCAATGCTCTAAGTGGTGTTACAGGCTTTACGTCAATCTCTTCAAAACTCTAGATTTCTGTAAGATAGCTATCCATAAGTACTAAAAATAGGTGTTAATTATGAAATGCTATGAATATCACTGACATACGATACATCTTTTGATCTTTGGCACGATTATTGCAATAAAGAAATACAGGAACACAATTCTTGAACAAAATTATTATTCACTTGTATTTGCAGCATAGAGTATCAAACGGTAGTAAAAAAGGAGCACTTATTATGGTTGCTAGAAG
This sequence comes from uncultured Ktedonobacteraceae bacterium, assembly GCA_964248005.1. Classification (GTDB taxonomy): domain Bacteria; phylum Chloroflexota; class Ktedonobacteria; order Ktedonobacterales; family Ktedonobacteraceae; genus JBBQVS01. The sequence continues at coordinate 628 of CAXTWV010000257.1, forward strand.
AACAAATGTATCGACCGCAGCACGCACAAACCTTCGTGCATTACCTCTACATGACGACACATTGAAGACTGTACAGAAAAAAGCTCGTGCGAAAGCATCGTATGAAAAAGACGAGTTGGCAAATGATATAGATTTTGAGTATGGATTTGGCGATATCATAGACGAATTGGTGGACGAAGAAGATGAACATGAGGATCAGCGAAGTGCCCTCGATGATTCAGTAAAGCAGTACCTGAAAGAAATCGGCACCTATCCACTGCTTACAGCACATCAGGAATTACAGCTTGCGGAGCGTATTTCGCATGGAGATATGCTTGCACAGCAAGAGTTGATTGAGACAAACCTGCGTCTCGTGGTAAGTATCGCGAAACGCTATGCCAATCAAGGACTTTCATTGCTCGACCTCATCCAAGAAGGCAATATTGGCTTGATGCGTGCGGCACAGAAATTCGACTACAAGCGCGGTTTTCGTTTCAGCACCTATGCCACATGGTGGATACGTCAGGCTATTAGCCGTGCCATTGCCGAGCATTCGCGCACCATTCACGTTCCCGTGCATGTTGTCGAAATCATTTACAAAATCAAGCGTATCGCACGTCGCATCTATCAGGAAGATGGGATAGAAGCTCTTCCAGAGCAGATTGCCGCCGAGATGGGGCTACCAAAAGAGCGTGTCGTGGAACTGCTCAATGTCTCCGATCAACCTGTTTCTCTTGATGCACCCGTAGCAGATGATGAGCAGTATCATCTCGCCGATACTATAGAGGATGTCACAACAGTTACACCTGTCGATCAGGTCACACATTCCATGCAACGTACCTTTATTGAGCAGTCAATGAGAATCCTCAATGAGCGCGAGCGCACGATTCTTGAAATGCGTTATGGCTTGAAAGATGGACGTTCACACACGCTTGACGAGGTAAGTGCTTTCTATAAACTCACACGCGAACGCATTCGCCAGATCGAAGTCAAAGCACTCCGCAAGATGCGCTATCCCGAACGGTATGAGAACGATGTGCAAGATCTCTTACACGCCTAAAAAATACTGACCACAAAAAAGCTCTTCACATGTGTGAAGAGCTTTTTTGTGGTCAGTATTTTTTATTCTTCTGTTGCAACTCCACCAGCTTGTGCTTGTAAGTATGCCTGGATAAAGGGGTCAACATTGCCGCCGAGGTAGCCCGTTGTATCACCGGTCTCGTAACCTGTACGATGATCCTTCACAATGGTGTACGGATGTACCGTGACGGAGCGTATTTGTGTGCCGAAATCTGCCTGTACGTTCTCACCTTTGAGCTTTGCTGTCGCTTCCTCTTGCTTCTTTAACTCTAACTCGTAGAGGCGAGCCTTGAGCAACTTCATAGCAACCTCGCGGTTCTGCATCTGAGAGCGTTCATTTTGACAGGTAACAACGACACCTGTTGGGAGATGGCGCATACGTACCGCTGAGTCGGTTTTGTTCACATGCTGTCCACCTGCACCCGTGGCGCGATAGGTATCGACCTCGATATCCTCTGGTCGCACGACAATCTCAATCGTGTCCTCGATATCAGGCATGACCTCAACTTTTGCGAACGAGGTATGGCGTCGATGGGCTGCGTCGAATGGCGAGAGGCGAATAAGTCGATGGGTCCCAATCTCAGAACGGAGATAGCCATACGCATACCGTCCTGTAATCTCGACGGTGGTACTTTTCAAGCCCGCTTCTTCACCATCACTATAGTCATATACGTCGGTGCGGAAATGGTGATGCTCAGCCCAACGTAGATACATCCGTAGCAGTATCTCAGCCCAATCTTGCGCATCGACACCACCACTGCCTGCGTGAATACTAATAATCGCATTTTGCTCATCGTGTTCGCCATTGAGCATTAACGCGAACTGAAGTCGTTCGACCTCTTGCCCAAGAGATGTAAGTGATTGAGCGACCTCGGCCTGCATCTCCTCATCTGGCTCCTCTTCCAGCAATTGGGCAAGCCCCAGCAGGTCATTAAGCTGTGTCGCGATCCCTTCCCACGTTGTCACCTCTTCGCGTAAGGCGTTCAGTTGTTGCATTTGCCCCTGTGCCTTACGGTTGTCTGACCAGAAATCTTCGGCTACGCTTTCTTCTTCAAGCTTCGCGATTTGTGTATGTTTTGTCGCCAAGTCAAAGGCGCACCATTGTCTTCTGAACGCGTCGTGAGAGGCGTTCTATTCTCTGTATAAGTTCATTCATACTTGTATTATAGCAC
>CAXTWV010000257.1:2958-7431 GCA_964248005.1 uncultured Ktedonobacteraceae bacterium
CCGGCTTCCGAACTCTTACTCGGTGGGACATTTTCGATGAGCAAGAGACCTTGCTGTGTCTGCTTGTTGTTGCTATAGAGAATGCTTCCTGCATATGACCCATCGGCTGTTACACCGAGCGTCGTGTTGTTCAGTGACGATATGGCGGTAAGTGTATGGTCAAAAAGTGTTGCGGTTGCTTGCCCATCCTTCGTTGTTACGGTTCCATGGAGCGCGATTGGCGATGTGACAGGTATGGAAAACTGGGATTGCTCAAGCGTGATGCCTTGTGTTTGAGCGTTAGTGACGAACCAGAGACCTTTTGCATTATTTTGAATGACGCGTGCAAGTGTTACCGTGACTGCCATCTCCGGTTGCTTCTGCTCTAGCAAGATGTGTGCCGTTGTACCATTGTTGTCAAGCACCTTCTCTTGATAGTCACCCGATGACCATTGCAGAATATCCTTCGCCATTTGTTCCGCCGTTATTTGTGGATCGGTCCAGGGAAGCGATGCGCCATTGTTGGCCTGTTCCTGAAGTGCCTCAGCTTCGCTTCTATCCGTAACGGGATAGAGTCCAGGGAAAGCTACCTGCACAAACATCCCATTTTGCCAGCGATACTCTTGATACAGATTTTGTTGCATCGGTTGTAACACCGCCGTCATATCTTGTGACAGCATGGCATCACGCTCACCTAACACCAGTGTGTTGGCCTTACTTAAGCTGATTGTTCCCTGGGCCAGTCCCTGTTGTTTTAAGAGAACGGTAAGTGTAGGTGTTGTATGCTGCATGATACAACCATAAAGATAAACATCCATGGTATGCCTTGCATCTGTTACCTGTACAAGGGCCGCAGGTTGACCGCCCAACAATGAATCAACGTATTGTATCGCGCCTACCTGCTGTGAGCTTGGGTCAAACTGCACATATTTTGTATAGTCTGTGTTGCGTATAAGATGAGAACATGTTGCGGGTGCTACCGCTTGCATTGTGCTTGTATGCATTACTATTAAAAAATGTACAAGCGCAAGTAACGCTAAAACCGAGAAGAGTCCTGTTAAAAGTCTAGGGCCTCTCGGATGTTTAGATGTTCTCATTGCACGATACTGGGGGCGTTCTCCTGCAAGAAAAATGGGTTGACGCATAGGTGTTGGCATAGCCACTAAATCTCCTCTATAGTATCTTCTCTTTTCATTCTACAGAGGGGCGAAAAATGAAAGAGCAACGTGAAGCTGTATAATGCTTCTAACGTCGCTCTTATTGCTGAAAAACTATGTTTTTATGCTACGCGATTAAGAACACCTCGAAGAATTTTCCAGTTACCAGCATCTTGTCCAACAATATAATAGCCAGTATACGTATGCTGTTGCGTGCCACCATTAATCCGTTCTGTTGCGACGATAGTGAGCAATACTTTTATCGTCGCATCGCTTTGTTTTGTTGCATTTCTTACCGTGAGAGCATCATGTTCTGTGTTTGCATAGCCATTTTCAAATGTAGCAAATGATGGAGCGTTTGCTCCCCACTTCCAGAGGCTGTATGCATCTTGATAATTCTTATTGTTTACATCAGTGTAATACTGCTGTACAACTCCTCTTGCCTGCTCAATAGGGCTAGCAGGAGTTGTGACACCACCGTTTGTACCTCCGGTAGGACTAAGTAGGTGAAGTCGTTCGACAACAAAGAACGACGAAACGCCGAGTATAAGGAGCAAGCCGAGTAAGGCAACAAGTAATGGTACTGTGCGTCTCTTTTTTGATTGAGTGGGTGGGGAAAGTGGATAGACAGCAGGTGTTGCTCCGCCGGGTGGCACATGTCCTCCATACCCATAATTCGCTGGAGTAGAGCCACCGTTTTGATACGTATTACCAGCTTGTATGGGATAACCTGCATGGTCAGGTACATTTGCATAAGGTGTGTTTGTGTGAAAATCAACGGGTGTTCGAGTTCGATAGTCAGCGGCGTTTAACGCACTCGTCGGCTCGTTATCCCCAACTACATCATAGCCCCCGCTTCCCGGACCCAACACGAGCTTTTGCTGCTCGGAAGGAGTAAAGGATGGTGAAGCATGTGGTGCATTAGAATATGTATCTGCCTGTGGACGTTGTGCGTAGGTAAGCGATGCCACGGTAGGAGCATCTGTCGGAAACGTGTCAACGCCAGCATCAGATGTTGTGTTGGCTATGGCACCACAGCGAGGACAACGTGTTGTACCAGAAGGTAGATGAAGACCACATTGACCACAAAAAACCATAAAATTTACCCTTTCAAAACCTCTGGCTTGTACCCATAATTCATGTGTATATTTCGCATAGTATAACGCACATACGCTTGTAGAGGCAACGAAACGCTGCATTTTCGTCCATTTGGGGGTGTTTCAGATCAATTTCGCCATCATATATTCATCAGCATCGCGATCATTGACAATATACGCGTTTCTTCAATCTCGAAGCCCTCTTCTTGTATAACGCTACATCAGCCGTGTTCTCGGTCATGCCTGTTAATTCCAAACGACGAAGACGCTTTTGCCTCTTTTCATCAAGATAACAATGTTTTTTTGACAGGATGCTTATACGATGAATATACTGCAATCAAGCACTTCCTATTGAAGATAATATTACGTCCTCAATTCTGTTAAAAAAGGCTTTCTTCATTGCATGCTGTTCAAGGAGCATTATGGTAAACACATTGATCTTCGACTGTGATGGCGTTCTTGCTGACACAGAGCGTTTCGGACACCTTCCCGCATTTAATCAAACCTTTGAGGAGTTTGGCTTACCTGTGCATTGGTCCGAGGAAGAGTACGCCGAAAAGGTCAAAATCGGCGGCGGCAAGGAGCGTATGGCGAGTCTGCTTACCGACGATTTTGTGCGACAGGCACATTTGCCACTTGATACAGAGGGGCAGAAAAACGTTCTTGCTCAATGGCATAAACGGAAAACCGCGATTTTCAAAGAGATTATAGCGGAAGGACGCTTACCAGGGCGTCCTGGCATAGCTCGCATTGCTAATGAGGCGATAGCCAACAATTGGAAACTTGCCGTTGCCTCAACCTCAGTGGAAGAGTCGGTTCGGGCCATTTTAGAGCATGCCGTTGGAAAAGAGTCTGCACGCCACTTCGAGGTGTTTGCAGGCGATATCATCTCTAAAAAGAAGCCCGCACCAGATATCTACGTGTTTGCCTTGGAACACCTGCATGCCACTCCTCAAGAAACTCTTGTCATTGAAGACTCGCGGCAGGGTCTACTTGCAGCCGTCGGAGCAGGATTGCGTTGTGTTGTTACACTCAGCAGCTACACAACACAAGAAGACCTGCATGAAGCGGTTATGGTGGTTTCACAGCTTGGCGATCCAGGAAATCCAGCGCAGATTATCGCAAATCGCGGACGCGCAACTCCTGGCCCCTTCATCACATTGAGCGATTTACAGGCATGTCTTGAGCCGTAAACTTACAATGAACTTGTGCATCTCTTCTTAAAAACGGTAGAGTAGCGACTATGAGTCAAACAGTTCCAACACCGTATCCAGAACTCAATACTGTTTTATCAAAGCTTGTAGCTAGCATTCAGCGAGTAGTCGGCGATAATTTCGTTGGTGCTTATCTACAGGGTTCGTTTGCCGTCGGCGATTTCGATGCTCATAGCGACGTTGACTTCATCGTTGTAACTGAAAAAGAACTTTCATCCGAGCAAGTTCAGAGCTTACAGGAAGTACATGAGCAAATTTATCGTCTCGATAGTCCTTGGGCGCAGCACCTCGAAGGCTCCTACTTTCCAAGGGAAGTTCTGCGTTACTCCGATTCCACAGATAAGCAACTCTGGTATCTCGATAATGGAAGTCATGTACTCATACAATCAAATCATTGTAATACTGTCATCGTTCGCAGCGTCTTGCGTGAAAAAGGTGTACTTCTGGTCGGTCCTGCGCCAGCTACATTGGTTGACCCAATATCTGTTGAAACATTGCGTAAAGCAATCATGGCGACCATTCATGATTGGGGTCAAGTGCTTCTATCTGACCCTGAGCATTTTAATAATCGCTTCTATCAGTCGTTTATCGTCTTGAGTTACTGCCGTATGTTACATGACCTTGTGGAAGGCGTTCCTGGCTCGAAACGAGCAGGGGCTGAGTGGGCGAAAACTCATCTTGACCCTTCTTGGATAGGACTCATTGACCGAACATGGGCTGGACGCCCGACGCCAGAAATTCCCCGACCAGCCGACCCAAAAGATTTCAAGGATACTCTGAAATTCGTCGAGTATAGCCGGAACAAAGCTGATATGTTATATGCTGAGATCAACAAAACGCCTTGATGTTGACAATCGAATACGTCAACGTCGGTAGGGGGCAGCAATTCATTGCGCTCAAAGATGGGTGAAGAGGGGTTCACTGTACCATTGGTAATAGGTGTGAAGAGCGAACAAGTTTTAGGGCTAAGAGTGAGCAATAAAGACAAACTCTAAGCCAGGACGGTCGGGGGCATCTCGAACCGAT
>CAXTWV010000258.1:0-7396 GCA_964248005.1 uncultured Ktedonobacteraceae bacterium
CATTTATGGATTTGGTAAAGCGGTTAGAAGAATATCGAGATCGTGAGCGGGAGCTTCAGTGGGAGGGAACATTCGCGCAGTACTTTGAGATTGCTAGCAAAAATCCAAAGGTGGGCCGACTTTCTCATGAGCGTATCTACGACATGATTATGGACGCTGGCATGGAAACGACGCGCACAGGTGAACCACACTACAACTTCTTTGCGCAGGAAATTTTTGGCATTGAAAAGCCACTTCAGCAGATTGTTGACTACTTCCACTCTGCTGCCCAGCGTTTAGAGGTACGAAAGCGCGTACTCCTCCTAATGGGACCCGTTGGTGGTGGTAAATCTACCGCCGTCGCGCTTATGAAGCGTGGTCTCGAAGCATACACGCGTACTCCAGAAGGAGCAGTTTATGCCATCAGAGACTGTCCAATGCATGAAGAGCCACTCCACTTGATTCCTAACGACCTACGTGAAGATGTCGAAAAAGAGTTCGGCATCTACATTGAAGGCGACCTGTGCCCCCACTGCCGCTACATGGTCGATAATCAGTTTCGTGGACGTATTGAAGAAGTTCCTATCAAGCGTATCACGTTTAGTGAAAAATATCGCGTGGGAGTCGGGACGTTTACCCCGTCAGACCCGAAAAGCCAGGATATCAGTGAGTTAGTCGGAGGTATCGACCTTTCCACCATCGGCGAAGTTGGTGTTGAAAGCGACCCACGAGCGTATAGGTTCGATGGTGAATTAAATATTGCAAATCGTGGCCTCATGGAATTCGTAGAAATGCTCAAAACCGATGAGAAATTTCTTTATGTACTGCTTACACTGAGCCAGGAACAGAATATCAAAACAGGCCGTTTCAGTATGATCTATGCTGATGAAGTAGTCGCTAGTCACACAAACGAACATGAGTATCAATCCTTCGTAGGTAACAAAAAGTCGGAAGCATTGCAGGACCGCATTATTCTCGTGAAGGTGCCATACAACCTGCGTGTCTCAGATGAGGTGAAAATCTACGAAAAGCTTCTCAAACAGAGTTCGCTGCAAAACGTGCATATCGCACCGTATACCCTGCGTATTGCCAGCATCTTCGCCATCCTCACGCGTCTTGAGCCATCTAAGAAGGCAGGTATGAGCTTATTGAAGAAACTTCGTCTCTACGATGGTGAAGACATGGAGGACTTCAAGCAGAAGGATGTGCGCGAGTTACAGGAAGAGGCTGTGCGTGAGGGTATGGATGGCATCTCACCGCGCTACGTTATCAACCGTCTCTCGAACGCCCTCATCAAGCAAGGTGTAACCTTTATCACACCTATTGATGCATTACGTGCGTTGCGTGACGGACTCGATCAGCACACCAGCATCACGCGTGAAGAGCGCGAACGCTACCTGAACTTCATTAGTGAAGCACGTAAAGAATACGACCAGATTGCGCAAAAAGAGGTACAGCGAGCCTTTGTCTACTCCTACGAAGAGTCGGCAAAAACTCTGCTGAACAACTACCTGGATAATATCGAGTCGTACAGCAACAAGACAAAAATGCGTGACCCCATCACCGATGAGGAGATGGACGCGGACGAACACTTGATGCGCTCGATTGAAGAGCAAATCGGTGTCTCAGAGAACTCCAAACGCTCCTTCCGTGAAGAAATTCTGATTCGTATATCATCGCTTGCCCGTAAAGGCATGACCTTTGATTATATGAGTCACGAGCGGCTCAAGGAAGCTATCGAGAAAAAGTTGTTCGCCGATCTGCGTGATGTTGTCAAGATCACGACCTCGACACGTACACCCGATAAAGATCAGTTGCGCAAGATCAACGAAGTGATCAATCGACTCGTTGCTGAGCACGGTTACACGACCGAGAGCGCGAACGAACTTCTACGCTACACGGGCAGTCTCTTAAATCGTTAACCACCTGTAGGGACCGATGTATCGCGTCCGAGGGGTGGGGTGGTGGGGCAAACGTCCACACATATCTTGTGGCGACGTGGACCCTCTCCACCCTGTGGACGCGCTACATCGGTCCTTACATTCAAATGAAGCTTTCATAAAAGGAGCATGGCTATGTCCATCTCACAACATGATTGGTCGTTACATCGTAAGGGACAAATTGACCAGGAACGCCACAAAGAGAAGATTCGCGATGCGGTGAAAAAGAATCTTGGTGAAATCGTCAGTGAAGAAAGCATTATTCTTTCTGATGGTCAAAAAACGGTGCGTGTTCCCATTCGCTCACTTGACGAATATCGTTTTCGCTATGACTCTGGTAAGCAAGAGCATGGTGGACAAGGCAACGGCAAAAGCAAGGTTGGCGATGTGGTCGCGCAGGAACCACGACCCGGCAAAGGCAAGCGTGGTGAAGCTGGCAAAGAAGCGGGACAAGACTACTATGAGGCCGATATCTCGATGGAAGAATTGGCGGCCTTGATTTTTGAGGATCTCGGCTTGCCTAATCTCGAACAGAAACGCCAGCAAGAGATGGAAACCGAGGCGGTGCGCTTCACCGATGTGCGTAAAAAAGGGCCAATGGCAAACCTTGATAAGAAGCGCACAATCATGGAGAACATGAAACGCAATGCGGCAAAAGGTGAGGCCAAATTTCAGGATATCAAGTCCGAAGACCTACGCTTCAAAGTGTGGGAACCAACTATCAAGTATTCATCCAATGCTGTTGTGCTGGCCATGATGGACGTTTCAGGCAGTATGGGCGAGTTCGAGAAGTATATTGCACGAAGTTTCTACTTCTGGATGGTACGTTTCCTACGCACGAAGTATAACAATGTGCAGATTGTCTTCATCAGCCATCATACTGAGGCGAAAGAGGTTACGGAAGAAGAGTTCTTCCACAAGGGTGAGAGCGGTGGCACGCAGGTATCATCGGCCTACGAGCTTGCTCTACAAATCATCAAAGAGCGTTACAACCCTGACGACTGGAACATCTATCCGTTCCACTTTTCCGATGGCGACAATCTACCGTGGGACAATGATCGTTGCGTGCAGATGGTAACTAAGCTGATGGAGTTGTGCAACATCTTCGGCTATGGCGAAATCCGCGAAGGACATTATCGCTCGCCCAGCACACTCATGTCTGCCTACAACAAAATCACCGATAAAAAGTTTACCGCTGTTACCATTTCTGACAAAAAAGAAGTTTATCCAGCCCTACGTAAGTTCTTTGCCCAAAAGGACGCCGTTCCTGTGTAAGAATTCTGTTCAATAACAATGGTAGGGACCGATTCATCGCGTCCTGCTGGCACTTCGATACTCGACAAGGACGTGATAAATCGGTCCCTACAAGGAGATACCCTATATGACATTGATAGAAGGTAGCGATGATCTTGAGCGTTTACGGGATAATATAGATATTGCATGGGAGCAGGCACGAAAGTTTGGTTTAGACCCCTTTCCCACGCACTTCGAGATGGTGCCAGCCTCAATCATGTACGAGTTTGCTTCCTATAGTCTTCCCGGTCGCTTTAGTCACTGGACGCATGGTAAAGCATATCATCGCCAAAAGATGCAGTACGACTTCGGGCTAAGCAAAATCTACGAGATGGTGGTCAACACCAATCCAAGCTATGCCTTCCTGATGGATATGAACAATCTGCTGCAAAACACGTTTGTGGTTGCGCACGTCTTTGGGCATACCGATTTCTTCAAAAACAACGCCTACTTCCAGCACACCTCACGGCGTATGATCGACAAGGTGAGCATTCACGCCGAACGTATCGTGCAATACGAGTTCGACCATGGCAAACTCGAAGTCGAGCGGTTTCTTGATGCCGCTCTCTCGATTCAGGAGCATATCGACTACAACCTGTTTTTGCGCTCAGACGATGTGAAGCATGAAGAAGAGTCGCCAGAGCGTACAAGCGAATACGACGACATATGGGGCCTAGACAAGAAAGCGAAGAAGTCCGAAGAGGAACGTGAGAGATACCCATCAGGGAGAGCACCCAAGTTTCCAGAGAAGCCAGAAAAAGACCTTTTGCTCTTCCTTTCACGTCACGCCCCCAGCCTGGAACCATGGCAACGTGACATCATCGAGATTGTGCGTACCGAGTTCCTCTACTTTGTGCCACAAATGCAGACAAAAACTATGAACGAAGGCTGGGCATGTCTAAAGTCCGATAGTCTTGTACTAACTGAAAATGGTTTTTTACGCTATAATGCATTGCATGATCGTCTTGCTCGTGGAGAACAAGTTGCTGTAGGTAGTGGTAACGGTATGCAAGATACTATTACAGACCGACACATTCGACGCAATGCATCAACGGTTCGTCTACGAACAAGGCGTGGTCTTGTCTTAGAGGGTGCCGAAGAACATAAACTGAGTATTGGTCCTGATATGTGGATTGCGCTGAAGGATGTGCAGGTTGGGCAGCGTATTCCATTAAGTGTTGGTGATAGCATTTGGCCTAAGCACCTCGTGTCTGTTACTACTCCTGCAAAAGTTGTGTTGCCGACGGTAGCAGATGTAGCGCAAGCGGCAGGAGTTGGTGTGCATTCTGTGTACCGTTCAATGGGTGGGAAAACGCCCTTTGCTCAAGAACGTATTGCGGATGCTATTAGAAGCACTGGTTATACCTTTGGTAACGAAGGTAGACCGATGTACAAAAGCCGTTTTCCTCTGACAGCACCCACTCATATTACTGAGGAGTTTGCTGAATTTCTTGGTTACCTCATCGGTGATGGCAACATCCACATCACGAAAAGTGCCGTTGGTTACACGAGTGGTGATAGAGTGCTGGCTGACCGCTATGCTCAGCTTGTGAAAGACTTATTCGCTATCGAGGCAACACCATTCTGGGATGACAGAACTATCAATGGCAAAGGTGGTCGTTGGCGTGTTGTCTTCTATTCGGCAAATGTCCTCGACCTCTTGCAGTCGTTGGGCATAGACTTGAAGGCAAAGGCTCCAAAGAAACGCATTCCTGATGGTATTCTGCGTTCTCCCAAGTCGGTTATGAGCGCGTTCTTACGCGCCTACTTTGATTGTGATGGTTGTGCATCGGAAACAGATGGTGTGATCCTGTCAACGTTCAGCGATGATATCGCGCAAACTCTACAGATTGTGCTTCTGAACTACGGCATTCTCTCACGTCGTTATGGGCCAAATGTACGCATCAAGAGCAGTTCCGCGAAACTGTTTGCCGAGGAAATTGGCTTTGGCTTGGAACGCAAACAAGAGAAGTTACAGACATACCTGACAAGTCATCAGTGGTTCAAAAAAGAGGACCCAACCGACGTAGTTGTCAGTATCGAGCATGATGTTGCAGATGTGTATGATATCACGGTAGACCGTTCGCATCGCTATGTTGCCAATGGTATGCTGCATCATAACAGCATCTGGCACTCGCGTATCATGCGCGAACTTGGCGATCAAGGCATCATCTCAGACTCTGATACCATCGAGTTTGCGCAACTACATTCGGGCGTGCTTTCACCATCGAAAACCTCCCTCAATCCTTACTACCTCGGCTACAAGATGTTTGAGGCCATCGAGAAACGTTGGGATAATCCTACGAAGGAAGAGCAAGAGCGGCTTGGACGTAAACCAGGAATGGGTCGGCAGAAAATCTTTGAGGTGCGCGAACTCGACAACGATGTATCGTTTCTGCGTAACTACCTCACAGAAGACCTCATCAAAGACCTTGACCTGTATATGTTCAAAAAAGAGGGCGATGAGTGGGTTATCTCCGAAAAGCAGTGGGAAAGAGTGCGTGATGGCATTGTTGCCAGCATGACGAATTTTGGCTATCCCTATCTCGTGGTTGACAACGGTGATTACCGTGGCAACCGTGAGCTATACATCAAGCATATGTTTGAGGGACAAGAGCTTGATGTCACCTATGCCGAAAAGACATTACAGCATGTCTATACGTTGTGGGGGCGTCCCGTACATCTCGAAACAGTCTACGAGGGCAAGCGTATCCTCATGACCTACGATGGTGAGCGGAACACGAAAACCTCGTTAGAAAAATAAACTCAAGCACAATAAAATATGTTCTGCTCGTTGTGCAATTGCACAACGAGCAGAACATATTTTATTGTGCTTCTGGTCCCTCTATTTGTAGTTGTTGTTTCATAGCTTGCAATTGTGCCTCGACATTTTGCTCGGACGATATCTTCTGTAGTTCGCGGTCAAGCCTATCGCCTGAACCAGCACCAAGTAAGCCCTGTTCGCCAAGTGTGCCCTGCTCGATAAGCGTCTCCATCGCGTTGGCGCGTGCCTGCATTGTCAGCACCTTATCCTGGGCGCGTTGCATTGCCAGATTCATCTCGGTCATTTCCTCGGAGATGCCAGTGGCGACCTCGTTGATTTTGACCTGCGCTTGCGCCGCGTTGTATTGTGCCTTGACCATTTCTTTCTGTGTACGGAAGCTTTCGATACGTGCGGAGACGGTGCGCTCCATCTCTGTTAACTTGTGTTCTTGACCCCGCAACTGCTCAATCTGCTGCCGATAGTTCACGATTTGTGTTTGCAATGTCTCCTTGCGTTGCAGTGCCATACGAGCGAGGTCCTCGCGATTGGCTTGAAGTGCCATGCGTGCTTGTTGACCCAGTTTGTTGAACTGCTGCTGAATTTGTTCTTCCTGTAACTCTAGCCGCTTCTCGTTTGTGACCACATCAGCGATAGAGCGGCGCAACTGCTGTAACTGCTCAAGTTGCTTTGCATACGAGTAGTCCATGACCTGACCGGGGTCCTCTGCCTTATCTAATGCCGAATTAGCACGGATGCGCAGAAAGGTCGAAAGTCGTGAGAAAAGGCCCATACAAATGTTTCTCCTATCTCGTACAGACACAATACCAATGATGGATGCTACTTATTTTCATATGTTTCGTTCAGTGTGTTATGTCTATTATAGTATTATTGACGTAAGAAATGTGTGACCACCGCATCTCTCTCATTATACGAACGATAACCCAAGCATGTTATACTCGGTGCTATAAGAGTTGTCAGATAATGGAGGTCTATAAAGCGGTTAGTAGTCGGGAAAGATGAATAATTTTTCAAGCAAGGTATGAGTTATTCATATATAATTTTTTAGGGAGTAAAACAATGGAGAAGATTCCGAAAGATGAAAATTGCTATGATGAGGCTGGAAAAGTAGACTATATAAAGTTAGCAAGCAAACCATTCTATCAAGAAGGAATTCAACGTTTACGTACTGCTTGGGAGAAAAATCTGCTTGTTGCTATCATGTGCTCAGAGGCTAAACCTGACCAATGTCATAGAGGTAAATTAATAGGGAATACGCTTATTGAACAGCATATTACTGTAGCTCACATTGACGAGAATGGCGAAATCAAGGACCAACAGGAGATTAACGATCAGTTTGTAAAAGATAGGCAACCAACTCTATTTGATGAGCTTAAGCCTGTCTATAATAAAAAAATAAGCT
>CAXTWV010000259.1:0-7348 GCA_964248005.1 uncultured Ktedonobacteraceae bacterium
GAGATGCGATGGCGGCGTCAAGGCGCGTGAATTGCTCTTCGAGCGCGGAGACGATACGTTGTTGTTCGGGAAGAGGTGGTAAAGGAAAAGGAAAGACATGCAACTGTCCCCAATCGACGCGTGGTCTATCACCCTCAACCAAATGAGAAGCGAATGTCTTAAAGTGCCATGAGTTCAAAAAATATTGAAGGTACCGAGAACTAAGGTTTGAAGACTCACGAAACACTAATAACTCCGGTGAACAAAGTCCTTCAAAGTCAGGGCGAAATACTTTGTTTAAATAGGGGCGCATTCTTCCATAAAGCACATCACCTGACCAAAAGTGCATTGTATTGCTTTTAAGATCACTAGCAGAACCAATGCCTATCAGCTTCATTGTTTCGGATTCTATATGTTCCATTCCAACGTAGGGAAGTAGAGGTAATTCGTTAGATTGAACACCAATTCTTGTAGGAGCCACTACATCGCCGAGCTTTGTCCATTCCCAGCCTTCTGGTAGGTCTTGTTCGTTGTCCATGTTGCCGACCTCTCGTTGTTGTTTGTTGTGTCGTGCGTTTGTTGATAGGGTAGGTTTGTTATGTCCCAAAGGGGGTTGGGACGTTACAAGGTGTTGGGGAAGTATGTCGTTGCCGACGTGTACCCCACCCAGCCCATCTTTGGGCGCAATGAATTGCGGCCCCTACCGTTTTACGTGTATAATCTTGTGCGGTGAACGCACGAATGTATATATGTATTATGCTGCTAGCCTTTCGTTTAGTTCTTGTAGTAGTGGGTAGAGTTCTGAGCCGAAGACTTGGTAGGCTTTGCCGAGACCACCTTTTTGGGTGAAGGGACTGCTGTCGAAGTCGGCGACTTCGATGGTGACGGATGCGGCGATGGCGTCGCGGATCAGGTCGAGCCATTGACGTTGTTCGGGCGTGAAGCTGCGTTTTTTGACGCGCTCTTGCTCGGTGAGCCAGCTAGTGAAACGATGCTGCACCGTGTCACTATAGGGTTCGAGCGTGGCGGTGGCGTCGGTGTCATACACCATAGTATAACGGACGAGAGCAATAAGATCGGTGAGCATTCTTTTGGCATGTTTCGTATTGCCTTGGCTGCCACTTTTGCTACCGCGTACACGGGTTTTGTCGAGCAGTTCGTAGGCTTGCCAGAGTTTGTCGGTGGTGAGGCCGAGGCGGGCATGTTCGATGGCGTCGGCGAGTTGCTGGATGTCGCCGTACTTGAGACGGGCATGACTGGGACGGTTGTAGAAGACTTGCAGGGCGGCTATTTCGTCGCGGTGCTGCTCGATGAATTGGCGAAAGCTGGTAATCATGGCGCGTGCTTTGTCTTCGGCCTGGATGTCCCAATCGGATGAGAGGATATGGTCCTGGCTTACAATGTCGATGGTGAGTTCGTCGCGCTCTTGCGTTTTGAGCAAGGCATCGCGCAGGTCGGGATTATCGAACGGGGCGACCGCTTGTTGAATGAGACGTTGCGCGGTTTGTAGCACAAGGGGATCATTTGGGTCGTTGAGATAGGTTTGACCTGTCTGCTGACGCGTGATGTCGAGTTGCCTATCGACATCGAGGGCTTGAAGGATGTCGGATGTGATTTCATGGATGCTACGCCCACCTGCTAGCTCCGCGATGAGGACGTGTTCGGCTGGCTTCGCGGATTTGGCGAGACGGCTCAGGCGTCCTATAAGCGTGGGGAGCAGGTCTTCATCTTTCTTCCATTTGCCGATGGCTACGTCGTCAAGGATTTTTTTGAGGGGGATAGAGACTTTGCGTTCAAGCGGCGGCTCGTCGGTCTTAATTTGTTCGCAGACGCCAACGGCATCAACAATGACAAAGCGTGTCTTGCTTTCTTGTGTGGAGGTGACACGATGAAATTCGTTGTCGTCGATGACACGGCTGCCGCGTCCCTTCATTTGCTCGAAGAGGCCACGACTCTTGACCGAGCGCATGAAGAGGAGGACTTCTAATGGCTTGATGTCGGTGCCAGTGGCGATCATATCAACGGTCACGGCAATACGCGGGTTGTAGCTGTTACGGAAGGAGGCGATCAAGTCTTCGGGTTTGGTGCCAGTGGTTTTGTAGGTGATTTTTTGCGCGAAGTCGTTGCCACGCGCGAACTCTTCGCGCACGATGCGCACAATCTCGTCGGCGTGGTTATCGTCCTTAGCAAAGATCAATGTTTTGGGCACATTTTTTGTGAGGTCGTTTGGGTCAACACGTCCTGGAAAGAGACGCGGCAGGGCGTCACGGTAGGCGCAGATGATCTTGCGTATCTGGTCGGGAGCCACGACACGACGGTCAAGATCGTTGGCGTCATACGTCAGGTCGTCGTCGGTCTGGACCCAACGGGTGGCACGAGTGCGACGTTCGCGCTTGCCGACGAATGACGCTGCTTCGATGAGGCTGCCCTGCTGAGAGATTTCTGTCTTGATGCGATAGACCTGATAATCGACGTTGACGCCATCGGCTACGGCGCGGTCATGTCCATACTCCATCACGAGGTTCTGGTTGAAGAAACCAAAGGTTTGTTTGTTAGGAGTCGCCGTGAGACCGACAATGGAGGCATCGAAGTAGTCGAGGACGCTACTCCATTTGCCGTAGATGCTACGATGGCATTCATCGGTAAAGATGATGTCGAAGGTCTCGATAGGCACCTGCGGATTATAATGCACGGTTTTGACGGGTTCATTCTCGGCACTCTCGTTTGTATCGAACAGGGATTGCTCTTCCTCAGCAGGGTCCAGTTCTGGTTCGCCGCTCAGAATGGAGTAGAGGCGTTGAATGGTGGTGATGCAGACCTTGGCGGTCGTGTCGATGGCGTTATGTTCGAGGTGTTGGACATTGTAGAGTTGTGTGAACTTCCGTCCATCGTCGGGTGTCTCATATTGCTGAAATTCGTTGAGTGTTTGGCGTGCGAGATTCGAGCGGTCAACCAGGAAGAGGATGCGCTTCGCACCCGCGAATTTGATAAGGCGGTAGATGCTACTTACGGCGGTATACGTCTTGCCGCTACCCGTTGCCATTTGTACCAGGGCACGGGGGCGATTATCAGCGAGCGAACGTTCGAGATGTATAATTGCTTCAATCTGGCAGTTCCGCAGATGGGCGGTGTGAAGCGGTGGCAAACGGCGTAGGCGTGCGCGTAACGTATCGTTCTGGTCGTTGGGTAAGGCTTCGGGTGCTTGTGTGAGCCAGGAATTGAGTGTTTCTGGTCGGAAAAAGGCGAAGGTTGAGCGACTACGCGGTATGGGGTCGAGATAGCTGGTGAAGCGAGTTTCGATGCTATTGGTCTCGAAGGCAAAGGGTAAGGGGAGACGAGCGGCTGGTAGATCATCGGGTAGGCCACGACGATACTTGTTGCTTTGCTCTTCGACTCCTGTGAGGGCATAACCGACCTTTTTGGCCTCGATTACGCCGACGGCGAGACGGTCTACGAAAAGCAGGTAGTCGGTGGCACCCGTGGCAAGCGAAAACTCACGGACGGCGACGCCAAGGCTGGCACCCAGGTTGAGTCGTTTGCGGTCTTGCACGACCCAACCGGCATCGTGTAGTACTTTGTCGATATCCTGACGTGCGCTCTCTTCCGGTTTCATCGTGCCTCCCAACCAACATATGCAGTTTCTCTACCACTATACATACATATACGCCATTCTTCAACTGTAGAAAGACTATACCGTATTGGGATTGAATTGGCAAGGAGTAGGGGTCTAATTCCATTACACCTTTTTGGCAATCAACAATGTCCTAGGATAGATGAGATGTTTCAACATATCCCCAACATAGTCAATTGCCCACAGGGTGTAATGGAATTAGACCCCTACAGATGTTCAACCTTTCGGCAATGTGTAAATATGGCGAAATTAAGAAGAAACCATCCAAATTGGCCCTTTACAACATTGGGACAGTATGATATCATGTGCCTGTTCATGGGGATATAGCTCAGTTGGTAGAGCGCGGCAATCGCACTGCCGAGGTCAGGAGTTCGAGCCTCCTTATCTCCACCCGTATCTAGCCTAGTATCATCGCTCCTTTCTTACACTTGCAGACAGAGAATGCCTTGCAAATCGCAAAGAGGTATGGTATAGTTCTAGGTACAGAACATAGCGCGACGAGCAGGAGTAGTAGGTTTCGTTCCTACATAAAAAACAGAGAGTAGCCGTTTGGTGTAAGGCTATAGTGTGTAGAGGACACAACTGAACTCGCCTGTGAGCAGCATAGGTGAAATCTGTGAGTAATGGAATACTTTTTCCTTGCTTCCAGTTAGCATATGTCGGGACGCCCGTTACAGCGTACAATGAGTGCATACCACGCATAACACAGGATATAACCATTTTTCTATGGGCCTGTAGCGCAGTTGGTAGAGCGCATCCATGGCATGGATGAGGTCAGGAGTTCGAGCCTCCTCAGGTCCACCACGCCTATCCTGATGTGCATGGTATGAATCAGGGTGGAACCACGGAAGAGTCTTTCGTCCCTATGCGGATGGAGGGCTTTTTTGTTGGCCTTGTGTATATTTATCGTTTTTTATACCGTACTCGCCTTTTTTTATACTATGGAGGATGCTCTTATGATTACACGAACAAAATACAACCCAAAGGAGATCGAGGGCAAATGGCAGGCTCAATGGGAAACCGAGCAAATTTATCACGCCCCCGATACCTCTAACAAACCCAAGTTCTACAATCTGGTCATGCTGCCTTATCCCTCCGGCGATCTGCACATGGGTCATTGGTATCACTACTCATCAGCCGACACGTATGGACGCTTCATGGCGATGCGTGGCTATAACGTGATGCAACCTATGGGGTTTGATGCCTTTGGTCTGCCCGCAGAGAATGCCGCTATCAAGCGCGGTATTCAGGCGCGAGAGTGGACACTGAGCAATATCGAGAACATGCGCAAACAACTGCGTGCGATGGGGGCGCGTTGGGATTGGGAGCGCGAGATTGTCAGTTGTCTGCCCGACTACTACAAGTGGACACAATGGCTGTTCCTGCAATTTTATAAGCATGGACTGGCCTATCGCACAAAAGCACCCGCGAACTGGTGTCCCAATTGTAATACCACGCTGGCAAACGAGCAGGTGCTGCCAAATGGCACGTGTGAACGCTGCGGCACCGTCGTGATTCGCAAAGAGATCGACCAGTGGCTGCTGAAAATCTCTGCGTATGCCGAAGAGTTGCTGCACTTCAAAAACATCGAATGGCCCGAAAAGACCATCACGATGCAGCAAAACTGGATTGGTCGCAGTGAGGGCGCGGAAATTCGTTTCAGTGCTGAGATTGATGGCAAGCAGGAAACCATTCCAGTCTTCACAACACGTCCCGATACGATCTATGGAGCAACGTTCTTTGTACTGGCACCTGAACATCCGTGGGTTGAGAAGATTACAACGCCCGATCAACAAGCTGCTGTGACAGCGTATGTTGAGCAGGCCCAACGCATGACTGAAATCGAGCGCATGAGTACGGAGAAAGACAAGACAGGTGTCTTCACTGGTGGGTATGTCACCAATCCTCTGAGTGGTGAGAAAATTCCGGTCTGGATCGCCGATTATGTGCTGATGGGTTATGGCGTTGGTGCGATTATGGGCGTACCCGCTCATGACCAGCGCGACTTCGAGTTCGCGCGTAAGTTTGGCATCGAGATACGCGAGGTTATTCGCGCTGAGGGTGAGGAGCCAAGCGATCCGACAACCTGGACGGAGGCGAAAGAGAGCCTGGGTGTACTGGTCAACTCTGGTCCGTTTGATGGCACACCTGCTGGTGAGGCCATTCAGCGTATCACACAGCATATCGACGAGCAGGGCATCGGTAAACATATGGTCACGTATCGTCTGCGTGACTGGCTGATTAGTCGGCAGAGATATTGGGGTGCGCCCATTCCAATCATCTATTGCCCAAAGGATGGCACGGTACCAGTACCAGACGATCAACTGCCTGTACATCTGCCAGAGCATGTACAGTTCAAGTCAACAGGTGAGTCGCCTCTGCGCTATGAGGAAGATTTCCTGCATACCACCTGTCCGGTGTGTGGTGGACCTGCGACACGCGAAGTTGATACGATGGATACGTTCATGGATTCATCGTGGTACTATCTGCGCTATGCTGATCCGCATAATAGCGAGCAGGCATGGAGTACTGAAGCGATGAAGCACTGGTTGCCCGTCGATCAATATACGGGTGGAGTTGAACATGCTATTCT
The DNA here is from genome assembly GCA_964248005.1 of uncultured Ktedonobacteraceae bacterium. Classification (GTDB taxonomy): domain Bacteria; phylum Chloroflexota; class Ktedonobacteria; order Ktedonobacterales; family Ktedonobacteraceae; genus JBBQVS01. The sequence continues at coordinate 6,204 of CAXTWV010000259.1, forward strand.
GCACCTGCTGTACTCACGCTTCTTCATAAAGGCACTGCGCGATATGGGACACCTGACATTTGACGAACCGTTTACACGACTGTTTCATCAAGGCATGATTCTGGGGTCTGACGGACAAAAAATGTCGAAGTCGCGTGGCAACGTCGAAGCTCCTGACATCTACGTCTCGAAATATAGTGCCGATGCGGTGCGCTGTTACATGATGTTTATCGGGCCGTTTGATGCGGGTGGTTCGTTCAAAGCGGAGAACCTGGAAGGCGTATGGCGTTTCCTGAATCGCATCTGGAACGTCGTCAGTGAAGGCTGGGTCGAAGGCAACGTCGATGCAAAAGAGACTGCCGAGAGCAAGGCCATCGAACAACTGCGCAACAAGACCATTAAACGCGTCACGGAAGACATCAGCCATTTCCGCTTCAACACGGCACTGGCGGCTCTGATGGAGGCAAATAATGTGCTGGTCAAGCAGCAAAACGAGCCTGTAGCACGTACTGCTACGTATCGTAAGGCGTTGGAGACGATGATGCAATTGCTGGCACCACTGGCTCCGCACATTACCGAGGAACTGTGGCATCAGACAGGCCATACGACGAGCATTCATACCACGGATTGGCCCGTCTATGACGAAGCCATGACACAGGACAGCACCTTTACGCTGGTGATACAAGTCAACGGCAAGGTGCGTGAGCGTATCGAAGTCCCCGCAAGTATTAGTGAGGATGAGGCACGTAAAATGGCATTGACCAACGCAAAGGTTGCGCCATTTATTGGTGATTCCACGGTGCAAAAGGTGATCTATATTCCTGGTCGCCTGGTGAATATTGTTGTACGAAACTAATATACGAAACGGCTATAGGGGCCTTAATTCATTACGCCCTCGTTTGACTGGTCGATCTCCAACAGGGCGTAATGAATTAAGGCCCCTACAGCCGTTTCGTCTCCTACCTTAGTTGATTAAAATTTGTTGAGAGAATTTATCGTTGCACTATTTTTGACAAATTCGTGGTTAACAAATGGAACCACGTGCGAATGTTAAACGTATATAGCATCAGAGAGTTCATATGAGCATCTTCAATGGATACGAGATGCAAATTGGTAATCTATTTTACATATGAACTGTGATGTACATCATAGTAATTGCAGCCAGT
>CAXTWV010000260.1:0-1904 GCA_964248005.1 uncultured Ktedonobacteraceae bacterium
CGCACTTGAGTCATCAGCAATTCATTGTTGTGGATAAGGCTGCCACCAAGAATCAGAGCATCGGGTTCAAAGAGCGTGACATATTTTGTGATGGCACTACTTAACCAGCGTCCTAGTTCACTATAGACTTTGAGGGCAACGCTATCACCTCGCTGTGCCTCTTCTGCCAGCATCTGCGGACTAAAATATTCACGATTAAGGATGCGTTGCGTCAGGTTGCTCTCCTCGCCACGACGAAGCGCACGTTGCACCGTTCTTTGCATAGCATCGAGCGAGAGTAACGTGTTAATACACCCATGCTTGCCACAACTACAACGTGGCCCATTTGTCGAAACGGGCAGATGACAGATATGACCTGTATAGTGTTGCAGTTCCGTTTGCTCAACTTGCCCATTTTTCACAAGCGCGGCTCCTACGACCGCGTTAACCGTGAGGAACAGGAGACGAGGTACACCTTGACCTGCCCCAAAGTGATATTCACCTATCGTAGCTGCATCTACATCTACATGAAGACGTGTGGGGAGACTATAACGACTCTGTAGAATATTCTGGAGAGGGACCCCATTGAGTGCAGGCATTGTTGGAATAGACAGAGGTTTCTGAGCGGTGGCATCGAGCGACCCTGGAATACTGACACCAATACCGCATACATGCCGTCTTTGAGCATGAGCATAGGAAATCATCACATCAATCGCGTTGAAATACGGCTCAAGTGTGGCATAGGCCGGGCGACCTCGCAATGTTTTCACAAGTGACCTTTGAAGTATCCGTCCATGTCGGTCAATTAGCGCAACAGTAGCCCTACTGCTCGCCATCTCAACCCCTATCACCACGTTCCTATCTCTACTCATTGAATACCTGCACGTCTCTATTCTAGTATTTAACTAGAACACATGTTCCTATTTCAACAGGTCTACAATAATAAGATACGAGTTTCTACACAAAGACTGTGTAATCAGAGTATAGTGAGCAGTAAGAACATTTGTCAAGGTCATATGTTCAAATAAGGCGACCCTACTATACAAGGCGTGCAGAGTTCTCATGGAATATATAGTAGGGTAGCCCTTTGTGGGCGTCCGTCGCGTATACTCCCATTGCAAACCATTCCTGTATATGTATGAAACCCAGATTAAATTTGTGTGTATTGAAACTTCTTGCACAAAAGAGACGTGTTCCCTCTTGGAACATGTCTTTTGTACTATTTCAATGTGATGAAGTATTCTTAGCCAGAAGAGGAAATACGACATGGCAGACAACATTCCAGTAAACGAAAATAGCAAAAACCAGGACTTAGACATTGATCGTGCAAATGCTGAGGGTCAATACCTCACCTCGAATCAAGGTCTTCGCATTAATCACACCGATGATTCGCTCAAAGCAGGGGATCGTGGGCCAACACTGCTTGAAGATTTTCATTTCCGTGAAAAGATCATGCACTTTGACCATGAGCGCATCCCAGAACGCGTCGTGCATGCGCGTGGTTCTGCCGCACATGGCTACTTCCAGGTCTATGAGCCGATGACGGAATATACCAAAGCGGGCTTCTTACAAGACCCGGCAGTCAAAACACCCGTCTTCGTGCGCTTCTCGACAGTTGGTGGTTCTCGTGGTTCAGCCGATACGGTACGTGATGTACGCGGCTTTGCAACGAAGTTCTATACATCGGAAGGCAACTTCGATCTCGTAGGCAACAATATTCCAATTTTCTTTATTCAGGACGCGATCAAGTTTCCTGATCTCATTCACGCAGTCAAGCCAGAGCCAGACAATGAGATGCCCCAAGCGGCTACAGCCCACGATACAGCCTGGGATTTCTTCTCCTTGCAACCTGAGGCAACGGCTATGACGCTCTGGCTCCTCTCAGACCGCGCCATTCCACGCAGCGTGAGCATGATGGAAGGCTT
>CAXTWV010000260.1:2004-3239 GCA_964248005.1 uncultured Ktedonobacteraceae bacterium
ATATGGCCTGAAGAATTAGTTCCAGTGAAACGTATCGGCAAGATGACACTGAATCGCAACCCTGACAGTTTCTTTGCGGAGACAGAGCAGGTCGCATTCCATCTTGGACATGTTGTGCCCGGCATTGATTTCACCAACGACCCACTCTTACAGGGACGCCTCTTCTCATACCTTGATACGCAGTTGTCGCGCCTAGGTGGACCAAACTTTGCACAGATACCGATTAACCGTCCACTTGCACCTGTGGCAAACAATCAGCGCGATGGGTTCCATCAGGATGTGATTAATCAGGGCAAGGCAAGCTACTACCCAAATTCTACCGGCAACGGGTGTCCCATGACGGCTTCTGAATTAGCTGGTGGCTATGTATCCTTCCCAGCTATGGTTGAAGGACCCAAGGTTCGTGCTCGTAGCGACAGCTTCAAGGACTACTTCAGTCAGGCGACACTCTTCTGGAAGAGTCTTTCACCAACGGAACAGGACCACGTTGTTGCAGCTGCTCACTTTGAGTTGGGCAAAGTAAACATGAAAGAGATACGTGAGCGTATGGTCGCGTTGTATACTCATGTTGACCCAACACTGGCACAACGTATTGCGGAAGGTATTGGTGTGAGTGTTCCAACCGACAACCCACGCCCTGGCACACTTCCGCCATCTGGACGCCCCACAGTGGAGAAATCAGCTGCTTTAAGCATGGAGAACACGGTTAAGAACACAATCAAGGGTCGTCAGGTTGCTATCCTCGCTGCTGATGGCGTGGATGATGCAACGGTACAGACGGTAAAAAATGCCCTTATGCAGCAAGGCGCACAGGTGAAAGTGGTTTCAAGAATTCTAGGAACTCTCAAAGGCACAAGCGGTCAGGAGGTCCCTGTCGATAAAAGTGCCATCACCACCGATGCTATTATGTTTGATGCGGTCTTTGTACCGGGGGGTGAAGCAAGTGTTGCCCAGTTATTGAAACAGGGGGCCGCTCGGCAGTTTGTCGCCGAAGCCTTCAAGCATGGAAAAGCCATTGGTGCTGTTGGTGAAGGTATTCAACTGCTTTACAATTCTAACATTCCAGGTTTGGTTATGGAAGGGAAAACTGCAAGTGGAACAGCCAGTAGCAAGACTCATGCTACTGCGGTTAGCTCAAATGGTGTGGTAACAGCACCAGTTGGCTCGAACCTGAATACGTTTGTTGAACAATTTACGACAGCCATTGCTCAGCATCGTCACTGGGGTCGCCCACA
>CAXTWV010000260.1:3339-7339 GCA_964248005.1 uncultured Ktedonobacteraceae bacterium
TGCACAATACGCGGGTAAAGCAACGAACCGATAACGATCATGACAATCGTTACCAGAATCAACACCATAAAATCTACAAAGAGGTTGCCCGCCTTTGGTGGATTTACCAGCATAAGTGTGCGCAAACCGTCCACGATATAGGTCAGGGGATTCGCCTGAGCAATAGTTTGCAACCATCCCGGCATGATGGAGAGAGGATAGATGGCGTTACTCGCGAAGAACAACGGCATCGTAAGCACCTGCCCTATCCCCATGACACGATCTCGTGTTTTGAGCAGACACGCGATAATCAACGAAAACGTTGAGAAGCAAGCGGCACCGAGCATTACAAGCACCAGTACACCAAGAAGGTGAAGCGGGTTGAAATCCATCCGCACACCCAGGACAAGGGCTAAAAGATAAATGACAATCGCTTGTGGAAGTGCGCGTACTCCTGTCGAGATTGCCTTCCCAAGCACGAGCGAGCCACGTGGGGTTGGGCTTGCCAGGAACTTGTGAATCACACCTAAGTCACGTTCCCAGATCACAGTAATACCTGTAAAGATTGAGAGAAACAAGACACTTTGTGCAAGAATACCCGGTGCCATATATTCGAGGTAGCTTACATTGCCCGTTGGAATTGCATGAATACGCGTAAACACTTCTCCAAAAATCAGGAGCCACAACACTGGCTGAACTGCTCTTGTGACGAGATCAGTTGCATCATGACGCAACTTTCGCACTTCCCATTCAGCAATTGTCATCGTCTTTCTAACAAAATTTATCAATTCTGCAATTGGTGACGTTCCACTCGGCTGAGCAACCACGAGTGTATTACCCAAGTCTGTTTGCTGTACGCCTTGCTCGTGAAGTTTCACGGTAACTACCTCCTGATTCTAATGCATCGCCTGCGTAATGAATAAATACATCGTTTAATGTAGGATTATCCCCACCAACGTTCGCTTTCAGTTCATCCGGTGTTCCAATAACCGCAATCTTGCCTCTATGCATGATACCAATACGATTACAGAGGCTGTCAGCCTCTTCCATCGAATGCGTGGTCAAGAATATTGTCATATCGGTCTCCGCACGCAGACGCATTAAATGGTCCCAAATAGCCTGACGTGCGATTGGATCGAGACCAACCGTTGGTTCATCGAGAAACAGCACTCTTGGCTGGTGAATAAGAGCCTGCGCGACCTCTAAGCGTCGAATCATGCCACCAGAGTATTTGCCGACAAGTTGCTGGCTCGCATCTGTCAAACCCACAAACGAGAGAACTTCCTTCACACGTGCTTCGCGCTTGTTTCTTGGTAAGTCATAAAGTTTCGCGAAGATCAGGAGGTTTTCATAGCCCGTCAAGGTACTATCCGCGGAGAGTGCTTGTGGGACATAGCCAATACTGCGTCGAACGGCTGTCGTTTGATGCACAACATCAAAGCCACTCACCCATGCATCCCCTGCCGTCGTTGGTAATAATGTTGTCAACATTTTGATCGTTGTACTCTTACCAGCGCCATTTGGACCAAGCAGGCCAAAAACCTCTCCTTTCTCAACCTCAAAGCTAATACTATCGACGGCTGTATATTCACCAAATTTTTTGACAAGATCACTAACTTTAATGATAGCTGTCATGCTTCAAATCCTTGTTGTTCTGCTACTGCGATGAGACGCTCGACGAGATATTGGAACGTTTGCTGCTCTTGTGGATCGAACACCTCTAAAAGTGCTGTGACATCTTCGAGTTTGGATTGCCTCCATGCATCTATTTGAGCACGGCCTTGCTCAGTTAACATCACATGCACGATGCGCTCATCGTTTGCTTGACGTTCGCGCGTCAACAGCCCAGCTTTCTCCAAACGTTTGCACGCCATGGTTGCCGAACCTGTCGTTACACCTAACGCGTTCGCTAGTTCTCCAACACTCATTGGACCGCTCCGTTGCAAGTGACGAAGAAGCCAGAATTGTTGCGGTGTCATATCGGTTTGTCGTCGCGTCCGTAGCATACGCGACAACGTTAACACATCTTCAGCAAGACGTTCTGATACCATATTCTCTTCCCCTCGATAATCAACTATTTTGACTATCAAATAAATTATAACATAAGATATTGATGCAGCAAAGGTCTTTCTCTCCTTCGTGTGGCAAAGTGACGCTTCGCGTGGTACAGTACAAGAATACACATAATGACATAGTAGAGCAGACTGAGAAAAGACAAGGAGTTTTCCCCATGAGTGGTGCATATAAACCTGAAGAGAGCCGTAAATCAAAAAAAGACCCTATCCTGGGGCAAGGACATGGACTTTCAGATGATGAGGGACGAGCGATTCAGCAGATGATTCGCGAGGAGTCGGGTTCAGCACGCCAATTGTTCATTCCAAAAGAAGACCTATCGCAAGAAGCCACAACGCGCATGTCACCAGAGGTGGCGCGTGTCATAAACGCGAGTCGAGTACGCGAGTTGCTCGATATGTTCAATCGCGACTACCTCTATGGACAGGGACGCTTCGATGAATATAGCGGCGGGTTGCTGCTCAAGTGGGGCGATGGCTATTCGCGCAAACACATCTGGATGACGGTTGAAAACGGCAACCTGATTTTTGAGACAAGCCACTTCAAGAAGTGTGACAAGCCCTATTGCACAGGTACACATCATGTGCTTCCGCCTGACCTCTATATGAACATAGATGTGATTAACCAGGAGTTAGGAGATCAATTCCGCCGTCCTGTCTACGAACGCTCAGACGATTAGGAGCGCACAGTGACAACACGCATTCTCGCGCTAGAAAAAGACCTGTTCTTTTCGGAAAAGATACGCGACACCCTAAAACATCACGAGATGAACGTCACAACAGTTCGCACATTGCCAGCATTTGAGGAAAAGCTACAAGCAGCAGAAAAGCCAACACTGGTAATTATCAACACCGCGACAAAAGGTGTTGATTGGGAGGCAGCTATTCGGATCGCAGTGTTGCAAGATACACCTGTACTTGCATTCGGTTCACATATGGACCTTGAGGCTCGTGCTAAGGCATTACAGGCAGGGGCAACAAAGGTTGTAGCAAACTCCAAGTTCACGAGTGACATGGTAGGATTAGTGACAAGAATGTTGAACAATCCCACGAGCATAGTTGATGAAATGTAGGGACCGATTTATCACGTCCTTTTGACATGTCTACCGCCGACAAGGACGTGATAAATCGGTCCCTACATCATCGCATGTATATCAGGCATAACGAACGAGAAGGCCGCGTACAAATTTATAGCCAAGAGGCACAAAGGAAAGACTATAGCCGAGAGCGTGTTTTTCATAGCGGGATGTTTGGCGTCGATACGACCAACGATTGCGAAGAAAGTCTTTTTCTGAAAGTCGTGAAGGCTGAATACGTCTGCGAATGCTTTGATAACGGGGACGATGTGCAATCCTATCGCTCATGCATACTCCTTGTTTCAGACAAACAAAAGAAAACAAACACAACAAAAATGGCTCCTCCTGACATATATACTACGTCAGAAGAAACCGTTTTTCTCTCATTGGATAGCTGCGTGGAAAGTGGTTGCATAAAATACCACATTCTCATCACTAGAGATTTAGTGACCGCAACCGCAACTTCTTGACTCGCCGGTATCAGCGGCGGTCTTGAAGGAATGTCCACAGCCACAGGTTGAAACTGCGTTAGGGTTGTTGACAGTGAAGCCAGCACCCATCAGGCTATCGACATAATCCACTTCGCTGCCGGAGATATAGCCAACGCTCATCTCGTCAACGAAGACCTTGATGCCTTGAAGCGCAATAACGGTATCACCCTCTTGCTCTTCATCAAGCGTCATACCATACTGGAGGCCAGAGCAGCCGCCACCAGCAACGAAGATGCGTAGGCCGAGTGTTGGATCGTTCTCCTGCTTGAGGAGTTCGTTTACCTTCTCTGCTGCCGCAGTTGTCATGCTGATCGTGGTTGTCTCAACCGCCATTTGCTGGTTCTGCTCGATCATGTATCTTTCCTCTCAGAAAAGAATTGAA
>CAXTWV010000261.1:0-6139 GCA_964248005.1 uncultured Ktedonobacteraceae bacterium
TGCCCGTTGTACCTCTCGATACAGGGGTAGAGGGACACATGTCCAGAAGCGTTTCACAGGGTGCTTGCCCTGTAGGTTCCTGTCTGCCCGACAGTACCATCAAGCCTTTTTCGAGAATGTTTAATGCCGCGTTGTGGTCACGATCTAACACCGAGCCACAGCCATGACAGACATGCGTCCTCACACTCAAAGATTTCTTGACGCGAGTGCCACATGCGCTACAATCCTGACTCGTGAAGTTTGGGACTACTGCGATGACGGGAACGCTGTGTATCGTTCCATAGGAGTTGACCCAACGCAGGAACGCGCCCCACGAGGCATCACTGATGGATTTGGCGAGGTGATGATTTTTGACCATGTTGCGTATCGAAAGTTTTTCGTAGACAACCACATCGCTAGACGTGATAAGCGTGCTTGCCTGTTTACGGGCAAAGTCTTCACGCTGTCTTTGAACTTTCAGATGCGCTTTTGCTAATCTCTTTTGTGCCTTTTTGCGGTTCTTCGACTTCTTAGCACATTTGGAATGTTTACGATGAAGTCTCTTAAGTTTCTTTTCCGCTTTTCGTAAGTAGCGAGGGTTCGCTATGGTGCTGCCTTCTGAGTCCGTGTAGTAGGCGTTCAGACCCATGTCTATCCCTACTTGTTTGCCCGTTGACACATGCTCAACTTCTCTGTGAGCATGAACGGAGAACTGGCAATAGTAGCCATCGGCCCGTTTGACAATGCGGACACGCCGTATCTGTGGCAACGGACATGTCGCAAGGTCTCGACATCCAATCAGTCGCACACGCCCGATACCGCAATGGTCTGTGAATTTAATATGTCTTCCATCAGGCTCTAGTTGCCATCCCGTTTGCTTGTACTCGACACTTCTATTGTCATGCTGAAATTTAGGATAGCCTTTCTTTCCTGGTTTCTTGTTCTTGCAGTTCTCGTAGAAGCGAGAGATAGCGAACCATGCTCTATCCGCAGCCGCTTGCCGTGCTTGAGAGTTGAGGTTCTTGGCAAAATCAAACTGATTCGCAAGCGTAGAGCAATAGACTTGCAGGTCATTATTGGAAACGCTGTACTCATCCACAGACGAATGCACTTATTGCGTATGAATTGTGTTATCAGTATCGCATTGTCGATAGCGGCATACTGTTTTTTATTGGCATCAAGTTTGTATTCGTAGATGAGCATACGGGCGTCCCTCCTTTCCTACTTTGTCGATTGTCTTTCGATGTACCTGTTAATGGTTTCCTGACTGACATGCCCCGCCGTTGAATAGAAAGTACTTCGTGTCCAGAGTGAAGGCATTTTTGCCAAATGAGGAAATTCTTGTCTCAGGTCATGAGACGAACGTCCCTTTATCAAACGGGCAATATCCGTAGGCAACGTGTACGGGTTGCTCTGGATGAAGAGGTGTACATGGTCTGGTTGAATGGCAAGCCGTTCGATGTGCCATGCGTTCTCTTCTGCAACCTGCTCAACAATCTGTTGCAAGCGGTCATGGACAGCACCCACGAAGACTTTGCGGCGTCTTTTCGGACAAAACACCATATGATACAAAATATGATGAACGCTGTGCGACTCATGTATATATTTCTCTTCCATGTACAGATATAGCATTAAACAACGTATTGTGTCAACATGCAATGTCACAAAGGAGAGCCATTCATCCCTCACTTAGAAAGATGAGGACTTTCTGGCTCCTTTTCTGTAATATTTTGTTTTTAAACAAAATATTACATTCGCTATTCCTTCTGTATCTCGTCTAGCAGTTGCCTCGCTTGCTGCTCTATCAATGTAAGATTACATGTATGTGCTTGCTCAACAACTGCCTCTAGTCGTGTTCTAGCTTCGGGTAGAGTGCCAAGCAAGAGCAAGGCATGGGCGAGTACAAGTTGCGCGTGTGTGTATGTTTCGGCATCTAGTTTGGGAAGGTGTAGTGTTCGTGTCACATGAGTATATGCATGGGTAAGCAAGCGTTTCTCGCCGGTATGCTGCGCCTGCATAATCCGTATAGTGGCAAGGGCAAGGAGTGCATGACCAATACAAAGCGTATTTTGCATAGCACGGCCCACCTGAAGAGCACGTATAATACACGAAGTAGCTTCTACAGATTTGTGCTGTGTCTGCAAAATCACAGCCAGTCTTGCACTCCACATGCTTATGTACGTGCGGTCCCGGAACTGTTCAGCCAGATTCAGGGCACGTTTATACCAGTTTTCAGCCTCTTCCAGGTTGCCGCGACATTCTGCTAGTTCACCCAAATTGCTGAACACCACCGATGTGATGGGACCATCACCGATAGAGTTCACGATAGTCAGAGACCGTTCAAACGCTTGTTGTGCCAGCACAAACTCAACTTTTTTGAGCAAGATGTAGCCAATGTTACAGGAAGCGTTAGCAATCTCGCGCTTCTGATCGCGCTGCTCGAACATGGTCAAGGCTGTAGTGAGATGAGACAACGCATTATTGAGTTGACCCATACTATTATAGACAGAACCGAGCAACATAGTAATTCTGCCGAGATCGTTCTGATCCCCACGGAGTGTACGCTGAATACGGCTCGGTGGCACTAATGTATCAGAGTCAAGGGATTTATGCGGTTGCAAATTAGCTTCTTGGAAAAGACGAAGTGCATCTTTTGCCGCGTTCAACGCTTCGGCGTACTTCCCCTCTTGCGCAAAAAGACCGCCTTGTAAAACACGTAATCGTGCATGCACAAAGCCTGTGTAGACAGAAGCTTGTTGCAACACTTCTTCACCACGCTCATAATACATGCGTGCCTTGATCCTGTCACCAAGATAGAGCCATGTACGCCCTATCTCGCTCCATAAGAGAGCCAGAACTTGAGCCTCATCTGCGGAAAGCGGGTTGTTCCCTCGCATCTCAGAGCGAAGAGCAAGGACGTGCTCAAAGAGTGTACGCGCCTCCACGAATCTTCCTTGCACCATCACACATTCAGCGAGTCGCTCAGTCAGGAGGGCGCGATGCGCGGGTGCAACCAGAGGACCAGCAACTTCAAGATCGTAATTGCTAGAAGCCGAATTCATTGCATCAAGCGCAATCCTATAGTATTGTTCTGCTTCTGAATATGCCAACAGCGCGTAAGCGCGATTCCCAGCCAACTCCGCGTAATGAGCCGTATGTACGGGTTCGGCACCGCCATGCAATAAGTGATGAGCAACTGTCGCGGCAACTTCTGTTTCACGCCCACGGTACAAACGCAACAAAATGTCGGCGACGCGGCGATGAATATGCGTGCGTCTCATCGCCGAAACGCTTTCATACAAATGCGTCACCATGAGAGGATGCCAGAATGAGTAGGTTACACGCGCTGCCGTACCTTCCTCGGTGAGAACACCAGCTTCTATCGCCTCTTCAAGCAAGTCAAAGAGGGCATCTTCATCAGCATGGACTCCCACATGCTTCACTTCTAATGCATGAATTAGGGGAAACTCAAACGAACTACCTAGCACTGCCGCATTTCTCAACAGTATGCGACACTCATTACTCAAACTGTTCATACGTGAGTCGAGAGCGGCAGAGATGCTATTGGGCAACTGAGGCGGGTTTGTGCTACGAGCTAATTCTTCCGCAAAGAAGGGGTTGCCCGCTGCCTGTATCTGAATACGTTGCGCCTGTTGCATGGGCACATGTTCAATGAGTTGCGCGATCTCCTCACGTGTGAGGGGTTCAACAGGCAAGAGCGTTATTGTATGCTCGCGCTGCATATGGTCAATCATAGTGCTCAATGATTTCGATGTCTCATTTGAACGACAAGTGGCAAGCAAAAGAATAGGCACATTGTACACATGGCGTGCAAGATAGCCAAGTAGTTCACCGCTACTCCCATCAGCCCATTGAATATCGTCGAGTACAATGAGCAATGGTTTTTTCTGGCTAATTGTCGTCAGTAATGTATATGCCGCCTCACGTAGCCGCAGTTGCTCTTGCTCTGGCTCTCTAGCGGTGAGAGAGGGGGTCGCTCGTTGCGACACCCATAATTCGGGAATAATGACCTGAAGCGGTTGATTAATTGCATCTCGTTCGGCGATTCTAGCCATTTGGGAATGTGAGACAGCAGAGGTATGAAAGGACTGATACAATGTATCCTCGTCGATCTCCGGCATACCCAACGGACGCTCAACATCAGTTTCCGCAAACGCCTCTGTACCAACTGCAGCGACTGCTTCTATCTCAAAGGCTTTGCGTAGAATGTCGGTCCAAACGCGATAAGGGATTCCACTCTCTTGTGCGTATGCACGACTCCATAAAACGGACCAGCCACGTTGTTGTGCTTCACGTCCTAGCTCTTCAGCAAGGCGCGTTTTGCCAATTCCAGCTTCGCCTATCAGGATCACACATTGTGAAGTACGCTGTGTGTCCAAGGGCAAGTCAGCGAGCTTTTGGCGTGATGAGGAGGCATTGGTATGGAAATGCTCGATCTGGAGCAAGAGGGAACGCAGGAGAAGACGTTCTTTTTCACGTCCAATCAACAGGTTACGATGAACACGTCCAATCGGAAGGGCTTCCACCGAGGTAGTCGGTATGGCAAGAGGCAGTGAAGAGGCCGATTCTGTTTCCACGAGACGGGCAACGTCTGGCGGCAATTCTTTTCCTATATATGTACGCTTGACGTGTCCATTGACCGTTTGGTAGGCATACCAGTAGGGTCCGTGACCAATACCAGTACGGCACTTGCCACAACGCGTCTTACCACAATAACTCATCTGCTGATGATATGAAATCTTGCTCTCCATAACATGCTCCATAGCTGCCCAACAAACATCCAAGTGTACTCTGCTCTCTGCCACACAAGATAATACCATAGTATTGAAAAATCATCTACATTACCCCTAAACCTTTTTATATCTGCTGTATTTGACGATGGTACATTACAGAGTCAGAAAAGAGCAAAGATAGAGAGAGGTATTATGAATGGACGTTCACACACTGCTGTCAACGCGTTTTCGGCATTGACCCTTAATAGCTTGTTTCATACTGTTGGAGCGGCGTATACATGGCACCAATTAACAGCACTCGCTACAGGTCCACAGTTGGCACATGCGTTGCTGTCGCCGCTTCTCTTATATAAGACAACCTATTACGCACTCGTCGTTTTATGCGCACGTCTCCCAGATATAGACCAGAATAACCACTTTGCACGGTTAGTAGGAGGACATCGCGGCTTTACACATAGTCTTCTTGGAGTATTGTTACTCGGCCTCTTTTTTGCTACTGTAGTGGTAAGTCTTCCGCTTGTGTGTATGCAGGGTGGAATAGTTCTACAGCCAGTGCTTTTCGCGGAAGTAAAGATAGCTCTTGAAGCATTTATCACGGGTTGGATTCTGCATATTGTCGCGGATAGTATTACAAGGGGTGGTGTGCCGCTCTTCTGGCCTTCACCCACGCGTTACGGCTTTCCCCCCAAATCCGTGTGGCGTTTCAAGGTAGGGACAGTATGGGAAGATCTGATCGTATGGACAATTATATTTATTGCAGGCTTTGGTATTGGAACAGGCTTACTTGGTCTATAAACGATAGTACTAAAATGGACAGGCTTTCTGTACAAATTGACAGAAAATTTGGGGTTTCATGTACAATTTTATGAGAAACAAGTTTTTTATGAAAAGAGAAACGTATGTCGAGACGCGTGTTAATAGTAGAAAACGAAACAGAGATTCAGGATGTCCTTTGCTCAATCTTAGAGTTGGCTGATTGTAGGTGTGAGGTAGAGCGAGCAGCTAATGGAGCGATTGCTCTGGAAAAATTGACGGAGGCGACGGAAGGAACAGCACCCGATCTCATCTTTCTTGATCTCATGATGCCGGAAATGAGCGGTGTGACCTTTGTACGAGAATTGCGGAAGCGCGAACTCTTTCTTAATACGCCAATTATCGTTATCAGTGGAGACATGCATGTGCGTGAACAAGTAAGCAAGCTAGGGATGGACGTGTTCATTGGCAAGCCCTTCTCCGTCAATGAAGTACTCGACGTGGTAAACGCCCTTATTGGCGAACCATCACACGCGTAATTTTTTGTCTAATGTAGGGACCCATTTATAGCGTACAAATTGCGAACAAATTATAAACAGGGCGCGATAAAAAGGTACCAAAAAATATTTCAAAACAAAATTTTAAAATTTATA
>CAXTWV010000261.1:6149-7336 GCA_964248005.1 uncultured Ktedonobacteraceae bacterium
CGCGCTCCCCCCCCACCACACTGTCTGGGGTGTGGGGGGGGGGGCCCGCCGCGCCCCCCCCGCGCCCTTGTTTCACCACAGACATCTTTTCCCCTTGCGTTGAAAACGTGATACGATAGGGTATCACAAAAACACCTATTCAATGCTGAGAAGGGATAATGGGATATGACGACTCTGGACCTATTTCGGCTCGATGGCAAAACTGCTGTTATCACAGGCGGTGGACGTGGCCTTGGCGAGTACATGGCGAATGCACTTTCCGACGTTGGCGCGAATGTCGTTGTGTGTTCGCGTAAACTTGAGGCGTGCGAAGGTGTCAAGCAGGAGATTGAGGCACACGGCGGAAAAGCATTGGCCCTTGCCTGTGATATCACAAAGCCAAGTGATGTCGCCAACGTTATTCGCGAGACAGAGCATACATTTGGCACGATAGACATTCTCGTTAATAATAGTGGGGCGACCTGGGGCACACCTCCCGAAGATATGCCGCTTGAGCAATTCGAGCGTGTCGTGGATATTAATGTTAAAGGCACGTTTATTATGTCGCAAGCGGTTGGCAAAACCATGATTGCTCGCGGTCAAGGTGGCACTATCATCAACATCGCCTCGGTAGCTGGCCTTGTCGGAGGCAATCCGAAATATATTCAGGCCGTTGGCTATCACGCAAGTAAGGGAGCGGTTGTCAACATGACGCGTGACCTTGCCACCAGTTGGGCACACTATGGTATCACCGTCAACGCCATCGCCCCTGGCTGGTTCCCCACAAAAATGTCACGTGGCCTCCTCGACAAATACGAGCAACAGATGCTTTCAGATATCCCTTTACAGCGTTTTGGTAGTCCTAACGACATCAAAGGCGTCATTGTCTTTCTTGCATCGCCAGCCGCCGCGTATGTCACGGGCCAAATTCTCGTCGTCGATGGTGGCTCGATTGCCTCGTAAGTCTGTTGGTATCTGCATATGGATCACACGAAACAACGTCTCTGTAGGGACCGATTATGCAGATGAACAAATTCCTTTGGGAATCCCACGGACGCCCACAAGGGGCTACCCTCCTCTACACGGCGTGCAGAGCACGCAAGATCGTCACCTAGAGGAGGGTAGCCCCTTGTGGGCGTCCGTGGATGTATTCCCATGTTATTTCGTTAATACGCATTATCACGTCCTCTTAGCAATTGAAATGCCGA
>CAXTWV010000262.1:0-5283 GCA_964248005.1 uncultured Ktedonobacteraceae bacterium
CATCGGTCCCTACAGACGATGTATCCATGAGATGTACATTATACAACGAGGCGAAGCTTCATTCGTGCGTGAGCAGCACACCAGGATGCATATCTTTTAGCCGAATAAAGGTATCACTTGTTGGTATATCACCAATAACGTAGTTGATGAACGAGCGCGAAAGCGCGTCAGGGTTTTTCTTTGTATACATGCGTTCGATAGCCCAAAATTGGTAGGTGTTGGATGCTACTAACCCAGCCGTTGGTGCGTCACCATTAATAGCGACGGAAGTGACAGTAGCATTGGCTCTGTTCGCTGACCCCAAGTCTACATAGCCGATTGCACCTCTTTGTGTACTCACGGTATTTATCACTTCTGACGTACCTGTCTCGACTAGTGGCACTGGCGTTTCAGGACCAGTCAACACGAAGCGCGAGAAGGCTGCGTGCGTACCAGAATCTGTTGGACGCCCAACGAGTACAATCGGCAGTTTTGGCCCACCAACATCATGCCAATTCTTGATCGTTCCATTATAGATGTTGGTAATCTGTGAACGAGAAAGCGAACTAACTCCTGTCACATTTTTATTGATGATGAGCGTGAAGACGATTACCGCAACCTGATTCTCCGAGAGGTCGGTATACGCATCACCGGCATCTTTCAGTGAAAGCTCCGAATCTGCAATTTGTATTTTGTCCTGCTCTAGGTCCTGTAACCCTGCTCCGCTCGAACTGCTACCGATATTGGAAAACACGGCGATAGGGCAAATCGTGCGATATTTTTCTGCCTCTGCCATCGCTGTTTTCTGGAATGCGCTCGATCCACTGACATTTATTGGAAAACCAATGGCACAATTACCTTGTACAAACGCACCGATGAGATTAACACCATTACTAATCAGCAATCCAATGAGAAAGGCAATGGCTAAAGCGGCAATGATACGACGGGGTGTAACCAGTTGCGGTGGAGGTGTGTATTGATCGACAATCCCATTTTCCAGGTGCGCAAAAACATTCATCTGCACATTCCCCAGAGTCAGAAGCTTGAGGTTAATCGACTCCTTTGGATTTAGGAGAATGCCGGGGAGTTCAAAGTATTTATGCGTTGGTGAGTCGTTGTTGTCCAGTTTGATGTAGTTTTTTAGGCGGTCTTGCGGAATCATGTTCATGGGGTCGGTACTATGTATGGCACAACGGATAAGGGAAGGTGGGTCTAGCTCGATACGGATTGGCTCTTTATCTTGAAAATCTTCGGTCTTCACAAGTTCTGTTCCCGTATTTGCTAATTTAACCACGATTAGACGTGCATTGTTGACTTCATGTCCGTCCAGTGTGAGTTGAATATCTTCGCCCAAGTCTTTTTGTACATTGACAAGCCCTACATCAGAGACAATTTGATAACTGAGTCGCTTTCTACGTTTTCTTCTTGTGTTTAATATAATTGACCCGATGGTTGGTACGCCAAGCAACGGAATCGCAATCGAAATCACGCCGATCCAAAACTGCCACGCTGGATCGCTTGGGTTGAAGGCAAAAGCCAGCACAATGATTGGTCCTATGTGCATATATTGTTCCCCGTTCGTCTCTCTCTGTCTTTTCTTTCTCCTTCCTATTAAGACGTATAATTATATGCCGTTTCAAGCTATAAACGCTGCTGTTATAACAAAGTGTGGTAAATATTACATAGCATTAACATTCCGTTAATGAACAACTCTTGTTGAAAAGGTGGACGATCAAAAAATCGTCCACCTATCGTTTTATTGACGACCAATATACGCCTGACCACCCATATACGAACGTAACGCTTCCGGTATACGCACACTACCATCCGCTTGTTGATGTGTCTCTAGCAGAGGTATGAGGATGCGCGGCGATGCGATAGCCGTGTTGTTGAGGGTATGAACGAACTTGACCTTACCCTCCTCGTCACGATAGCGCACATTGACTCGGCGTGCTTGCCAATCGTGAAAGTACGAACACGAATGTGTCTCACGATAGCGTTGTTCGCTTGGGACCCAACACTCGATATCGTACATGCCAACCTTGCCATCGCCCATATCGCCTGTACACACATTGACAACGCGATAAGGCAGTTCTAGTGCCTCGATCAACTCTTCCGAGTTACGCAACAGTTGTTCATGCCATGTGACCGATGTTTCATGGTCAGCTTTGCAGATCACATATTGCTCGACCTTGTTGAATTGATGAATGCGGAACACGCCGCGTGTATCTTTGCCATAGGTACCCGCCTCTTGACGGAAGCAAGGGCTAAAGGCAACATAGGTAATTGGTAACTCCTCGGCCTTGAGAATCTCGTCCTTGTACATCCCCGTAATTGGTACCTCGGCGGTGCCAACCAGAAAGGTATCTTGTCCTTCGATTTCATACACTTGATCGCGCCCTTTAGGAAATTGACCATTGCCAACAAAGCAAAATTCGCGTGCCATCGCTGGCACAATCAACGGCGTAAAACCTTTGCGTGCGATACGGTCAAGCGCGAAATTCATCAACGCCAACTCAAGTCGTGCGGCATCGCCCTTCAAGATATAGCTACGCGAACCTGCGACCTTCACCGCGCGTTCGAGGTCCACCATATTATGCTTCTGCATCAGGTCGTAGTGATCGAGCGGCGTAAAATCAAATGTCGGTTTCTCGCCCCAATGCTTGATTGGTACATTGTCATTTTCATCCTTACCAATGGGTGACTTTGGATCGGGAATATTTGGCACGGTTAAAAGCAAGTGTTGCCGTTCCTCTTGTAATGCATTCAGTTGTGGCTCTTGCTCTTTCAACTGTGTCGAGAGTTGTTTACCCTCTGCGATCAGCGCATTACGTAGTTCAACATTTTTCTCTTTTCCAGCTTCCTGCACACGCTTTGAGAGTTGATTTTGCTGGTTACGCATCTCTTCAATCTCATGCTGAAAGGTGAGTACCTGACGGTCAAGTGCAAGTAGCGCATCAACGTCAAGCGGATTATTTTTGAGGCGTGCAGCCTCTTTCACGGCCTCTGGATTGCTCCGAATAAATGCCAGGTCAAGCATAGGATACTCCTTTTTTACAATCGACACATTTTCCAATACAATAAAAAAAGCGTCACCGTCCACTACAGGACGATGACGCTGAACACGCGCAATCGTGGTACCACCTTGCTTCTTCTCGCTTTCTGCCAAAGCAAGAACTTCTTGTTGCCCGCTAACGGAGGCACCGTTGACGCTTCTCGCGCACGCTCATGGGTGGATTTCGCCTCTCAAAATTGCCTACTACGTCGCACCAACCCGCAGTTCTCTGTTGCATACGAGAAGCTACTTATCCCATTCATCGCGGATATTGTTTTTTGCTGTCGTCAGAATAGCAGTCAATGGAGAATTTGTCAATGGCCTGGAAGAATACAACAAGGGCGTTCCCCAGCCGCATTCGGGGAATGATGAAGGCAGCGGGCGCCCTTGTCCCAAATGACGACTTTTAAATTACTACAACTTCCATACCTGTACGTTGCCAACTGTAATATCAATCGGCGTGCCTCCATTGACCGCAACGACACCAATTTTGCCCTCTTGCAGCGTGTTATCAGTGGCACTATCAACATACTGTCCATTCACGAAGAGGAGGTATTGGGTGCCCTGAGCGATAACCGTAAGCGTGTTTGCTTGTCCAAAAGATGTTGTAATCGCGCTACTAAAACCGTGGACAAGTGTCTTAACATTCCCATGCGTATCATAGACATCGAACGCATATGAGCCATAAGTGCCAATGCGAAAGAGGTAGTATGCTGTATTGTCACTACTCGCACGGAATATCATACCCGCTTGTCCAGGATTTCCCTTGTTAATGGTGAGGTCTACCGAATAGGCAAAATTACTGAATTTTGTGTCTTCCGCGAGACAGGGTTGGAAATAGCCCTGTCTGGCTTCGCTTACATGATAGGTACTATCGGTAAACATACAGCCCGTATTGACAGCCACTGATCCCTCATCCCACTTTCCATCACCTGTATTGTCGGTGAGTGTATTGTTGAGCGCGGGTGTACCACTTGTAGACTGAGTATACACGTCACCCAACGCGGTTGCTGTTGCCGTTGCGTTATCAACGGTCGTGGTAGCAGCCGTGGTCGTATCGACCTGACTCGTTGCTGTTGCTTCAATATTTGCTTGTGCTGTACTAAGTGCTTGTGTGGTCCCCTGATTTTGTGCCTGTGCCGTATTGACACTATTTTGTGTTGATTGTACTACGAATGTTGCACCCGTATGTAGTGTTGTACGATACTGCCTTGCGGAGCTAAACACGACAAGTCCCAATCCACCAAGAAGCAAGAGGCAAGCCAGGAGAAGCAGAAATACCTTGAAGGCAGGCGAAAGTGTTTCACGCCGTCGATAGTTTTGCTGTACTCTCATAGGCTTACAAGGCCCAGGCCTGTGCATTGCTAAAGGAGACATCAGTGGTCGTCGATGCATCGCTCGCAAAGACACCAAGCATACCAGAGCCATAGGTGCCATCACTTGCACTCCCGACATATTGTTTATTGATGTAGAGGTAGAGCGTGCTCCCTTTCGCTACAACCGCCACTGTATTGAGCTTCCCTATCCCTGTTTTGATGGCACTACTAGTGTCCTGGGCGAGAATTGTGTTATTAGTACTATCCTTCGAGACGACAAGCCTGTAGTCACCAGTTTGGGTAATGCTAAAAAGGTAATATTGTGCTAGGTCCGTGTTGCTATTGCTACGGAAAACCAGACCACCTTCATCGCCTTGATTAATGGTCATCTGTACCTGAAACGCGAAATTAGTGAAATTCTGAGTATGCGCGAAACAAGGGAAGTAGAAATTTTTCGAGAAGAGCGTAGCGTGATAGGTTCCTGCATTAAAACCACAGCCTCCACCGTCAGTTGTATCGTTAACGTCCCAGTTATTGTTATCCTGGGCCGCAAGCGAAGAACTAAGTGCGGGTGCGCCCTGTGTCGCCTGTGTATAAACAGCTTGTAGTGCTGTCGCGGTCGCCTGCACTTGAGCCGTTGCCTGTGCTTGGACGGTTGCGGTCGCATTCGAGTATGCAACGGCAGTCCCTGTCGCCTGCGTATTGGCGACGTTAGTGGCGTGTGCATTATTGGTGAGAATGGTCTGTGCGGTAGCTGTCGCTTGAGCATGAAGTTGTGCAGGACGAGCTACGGTCGAATAATAAATGAGGCCAACACCACTAAAGATAAGTAGCAATGCCAATGCGACGATGAGTGCGACGATACCACGTGAAAGTCCTTTTTTTGCTTGTGGTCGTGGTGGATAGGGCATCTGTGGCTGCGGCGGATAGGGT
>CAXTWV010000262.1:5383-7321 GCA_964248005.1 uncultured Ktedonobacteraceae bacterium
GGATAGGGTGTACCATACATCGGTGCCTGACGCGCATCCATATAATTCATCGGAACCGCTCCACCATTCTGTGGAGGTGGCGTCAAGAATATTGGCGGTTGTTGCTGCTCAATATACGGTGGTGGAAAAGGTGTTGGTGGCTGAGGTGGTGTTTGCGGTGGCAGGGTTGGATAGCGCGGAGTTTGGGCGTCCAACCGCACCACTGGTATAGCAGGTTCGGTGCCTCCATTTTGACTATGGCTTGTACTTGTCGCGGTAGGATATTCCTGATAGATAGGATGAGTTGATGAAGAGGGAACGTTGCTCTCTGACGATGCCTCAAAATCTAATTGTGGTGTCTCAGCATCAGTCATACTCTTTTGCGTATTGGACGACGGAGGAGTGGACGTTGCGCCAGTTGCTAAAGGCTTTGTTGAATTGTAAGGTAAAAATGTTCCGCAACGAGGACACGTTGTTACTTCTTGTGCTAGTCGTAGACCACAGTTTGTACAATGCTTCATGAGTATCTTATCTAGCTTTCTTGACTATCAAGGTTGGGCATTCCACACTTGTGCTTGTTCAAATGATATTTCAGACGCTTCTTGATTATCTTCCGCGAAGACACCGATTTGTCCACCAGCGAAGGTACTATCATTGACTGAATCAACATAGGTCGAGTTAACATATAATGTAATTGTGCTGCCTCGTGCAAGGACCGCGATGAGGTTCGCTTGATTCAAGTTCGTGTTAAAATTGTCACTAGTCCCATCAAGCAAGCGTTTCGCATTACTGGCTTGTTTATCAGTATAGACATAGAGGTCGTAGCGGCCTGTGTCGCGACTGAAGCGCAATAGGTAATACTTTGAGTTTCCGGGATCGGAACGAAAGAAAATGCCACCATAGATGCCTTGTAGAAAGGTCATTTTTATCTGAAAGAGAAAGTGTGTGAAATTTGTTGCTTTTGCGGCACAATCATAAAAGAAGCCAGTTTGCGATTCGATGGCGTGATAGGTACCACTCTTAAAGCTACAGTTCGCGTTCGTATCCCAGTTGTTTGTACTAGGACTGGAAAGTGGGTCGTTGAGCAGGTCCGGTGTTTTTGCTGTAATATTCTTATAGTCAGTGAGTGGTTGTGCTACAGTGGTTGTCGTTGCGCCGACTTGTGCCGTCGTGGTGGCACCGGCCTGTGCAGTCCCTGCTAGCGTTGTACTCTTTGCTTGTGCTCCTGCTGTTGCCGTCGCTTCACTGTGCCGTTGCTGTGGTTGGTACACCGTCGCATAATAGAGTATGCTCCCAACAATAATGAGAAGCGCGAGAGTTGCGATGATGATTGTCGCTATAAGTGGGCGTCGTGACGCACGACGTTGCGTCGGTGGCACGCCAGCGAGTTGCCCTTGTGCTCCATAATAGGGCGGCACAAAAGGTGGTGGGACGGGCTGAGCACCATACGGGTTGTTGCCATAGATCGGTGGTACTTGCCCTTGTGCTGGATAGTTGGTGAAATTTCCACCCTGGTTGCCCCCTGGATACGATGGTTGAACAGGTGGTGGAGGTGGCGCGATGAACTCGGTCGGCGTATCGGTTCCACTCATGGGATAAGGTTGTGAGCCGAAGTTCTCCACTGCTGGTACAGAAACGGTGAGAATTAATGCTCCTGGGAGTCCACCACTTGTGACGGGCTGCCCTTGTCCCTCAAGGCGTATCTCTTGACCAGAGCGAGTCCCAGGCGAAATAGTGATAGGTATCACACGTCCATCCGGGAGATTGAGCATACGCGTGGTCCCATAAGCGGCTTCATTCGGGCTGATCGCTAACGTCGCGCGGAGGTCTCCGCCCTGCTGACCGTAGTATCCGTTTGCCGACATTGTTTCCCTCGACTCTTATAAATGGTAGGAACAGTATAACATAGCAAACGAGTGATGGGAACAAGTGACACAAGAAAGTACGTCTGCCGATGTC
>CAXTWV010000263.1:0-7290 GCA_964248005.1 uncultured Ktedonobacteraceae bacterium
TTTTCAGTAATAATAGCTATGCGCATACAAGTGGTGCCTTTATTTCTCTCATCCATAAGGGATATTAGTGTACGTTATGTCCCAATACAAGAGTAGTATGCGCTGATTAGTAGACAGTTAAGCGAGGCTTAGCATTATGTAAAGCATAGGATAAGAGAAGGTTAAATAATTCTGGAGGTAGTAGCTTGTCAATCATCATTGTATACGTTCCTTTCTTCAACGTCTTACTATAGAGTAAGACAACCTAGAAAAAGAGGAAACACATGCATAACAAAACACAATCATTCCCAAAGCCTTGTCCTGAATGTGGAGGACAACGTGTTAGAACTACTCTCAACATCAATCCTTTTGTAGGAATGGAACAGAATGAGTTACAACTGAGACAACCAAAGCGGGTGATAGGGTTAGGAGGAATGTTTTCAGGTCAGTCAAACACATCTGAGGTAGCTACTGTTTCATGTACTAATTGTGGATATACAACTCTCTACGCTGCACAGCCTCGCAATCTCGTACCAGATGAGGAATAGAGGAAAGCATTTTCACACTTATGGTATCATAAAAGAAAGGAATACAGAAGTTACTAAAAGGCACAAACAGAGTTATTAAAAAGTGGTTGAAGCCGACGTTGTTAACGTGATAGGGGTAGAGCATAAATGAATAACACATCGTCTATTTCAGTTGACGTACTAACCACCGAACAGGGACATGTAGTTCTCTCCGAGCTTACTACACTGCTCATAGATAGCGTAGCGAGTGGAGCTTCCGTCGGCTTTCTTCCTCCGCTTAGCGAAGAGGAGAGCAATGCATACTGGAACTCGGTTCTGGACAAGGTTGCACAACAGACATGCGTTCTCATAGTCGCACGTTATGCTGGCAACGTCATAGGATCAGTACAATTAGAGCTAGCAACCAAACCTAATGCGAGACATCGAGCGGAAGTTCAGAAGTTGTTTGTGTTACAGAATCAGCGTAAGCAAGGCATTGGAAAGCTCTTGATGCAAGCAGTTGAAAGAGTCGCGCAAGAACATGAACGAACCTTACTCGTTCTGGATACGCGACAGGGAGATGTTGCAGAACAGCTTTATAGAAAGTTAGGCTATATTGAAGCTGGTGTCATCCCCTCTTACGCTCGTGGTGCTACGGGTTCTTTAGATGCAACCATCTTCTTTTACAAGCTCCTCACCTAAATCTTTATAACAGTGCAAAGGAAAAACAAATCATGGTACAGCAGCGACATATCTCTCCCTGGTATCTCTTGCTGCTCCTTCTCGCCTTCGGATTGCAGGGCTGTCTTGGCGGGGGCGATAGTGGAAGTGCCAGTACAGGCAATTTCAAGACGGTCCACACTGATCCAAAACATACTATTGGTATCAACCAGGACTCTTTTCTCTTCAAGGGCACATTGTATTTCACGCAGGCACGTACACTTTTCTCGCTGAATGGTAAACATGCTGTGCAGCAAATTACAACCAATAACGATTTTCGCGACCCTGCTATTTCACCAAATGGCAAGTGGATTGCCGCCGTTATACGGTACAAAGACTACTCGAATATTGTGTACAAACCCGTACAGGGCGGTTCCTGGACCATCCTTCGTAGTGGGCAGGGAAAATTCTACCAGGATGGCGCGTTTATTAAGAATACATACTACTGGTATGCTCAACCCATGTGGTCTGCGGATAGCACAAAGCTACTTTTCTTGAGCGATCTTGAGAAAGAAGATTGGTATAGCGCAACAGGACAGAACGCACCACTGCTTGACTTACAGGTGTTTTCGATACCCTTGAGCAATCCAACAAGCAAACCGCAGGATGTCGCGTATGCGGATTATGGGGATGGTGGCAATCGCGATCCAATGTACCGTCCGGGTCACGCGGACCAGATTGTGTATACCCATTATACCTATGACAAGACCGGCACAAAGCAGGTCATTCAAGTGTATTTGGAAAATGCAAATGCGATTGCTAATAATCCTGGTAAATATAGTCCTGGCACCGAAGGCTCAGGTTTTGACCCATCGGTTGCACTCACACCGAATGACACAACCGTACAAAATATACAGCCTGCATTCTCACCAGATGGAAACTCTCTAGCGTATATTCGCCGCGAGAGCAATGGTCAGATGAGCCTGTATGTCATGCCACTTCCGTCACAGGACGTGACAAGTAATCCGAATAATCCGACGGTTGAACAGGAAGCGTTAGCACCATATAAGAAATCATCACTCTTGCTGAGACAACAGTTTGTGAGTCAGCCTGTATGGTCCCCTGATGGGAAACAAATAGCCTATTTGAGCTATACAAATAACGAGTTCAATATCTGGCTTGCGACCGTTACATCTAATAGCAAGACTGGTACGTACAAAATACAGGGTACTCCTGTACAACTAACCTCTGGTGGTATCGACGGAGATTCGCGCCCGTTCTGGACGCCATAATACATTGATGGTATACTAGCGACTGACACGACATATCATTTTTGCTACGGCATATTACCCAGGTTGTTTGAGGTGGAACGTTGAATCAATTCGGAGATAAACCTATTGCAGGCAGGTACGAGATACGCGAACATATCGCGACAGGTGGTATGGCGAGCGTCTACAAGACCTGGGATAATCGCGTCGAGCGGATCGTGGCAATCAAA
Organism: uncultured Ktedonobacteraceae bacterium; assembly: GCA_964248005.1. Taxonomy (GTDB): domain Bacteria; phylum Chloroflexota; class Ktedonobacteria; order Ktedonobacterales; family Ktedonobacteraceae; genus JBBQVS01. The sequence goes on from CAXTWV010000263.1 coordinate 2,644, forward strand.
GTATTGCGCTCCCTGGACAAAAATGACACGCGAGCCGTCGAGCGTTTTCGTCGTGAAGCCCGTGCTGCTGCGGCACTCGCGCATCCCAATGCCGTGACTATTTACGATTTTGTAGAGGAAGCTGGACACTATTTTCTCGTCATGGAGTACATTCCAGGCCCGACATTAAAACAACTTGTCGGGCAACGACGAAACCTGCAAGCGCGTGAAGCCATAGAAATCGCGGAACAGGTGTGTTCTGTCTTGCAAGTTGCCCATGCACGCGGCTTTATTCACCGCGATATCAAACCTCAAAACATCATGCTTGTCTTAAATGGTGGCCCATCGAGTGGCATCATTGACCGTGGTGTGTTGGTAAAGCTGACGGACTTTGGTATAGTGCGTGTCGCGGAAGATGCTGGTCTGACGAACAGCGGAATTGTACTCGGTACTGCCGATTACCTTTCACCCGAACAAGCACGTGGCGAGACACTCACCGCGTCTTCTGACCTGTATTCACTAGGTGTAGTGATGTTTGAAATGCTGACCGGACAACCACCATTTGTCGGTCCGACAGCCGTTTCTATCGCGATGCAACATGCATCAGCAAATCCACCATCATTACGCGCCCGAAATCCTGCCATTCCGCCTATTCTTGAACAACTCGTGTTGCGTGTACTGGAAAAAGAGCCAGAAGATCGCTTTGATTCAGCCGCCGAGATGCAACAAGCGTTACGTGCGTGTGCGCGTGAACTTGCACGCGGCAATCAGTTAGCGCAACCCGCAAGACCATATTCCAGAGGATATCCGATGAGCGCGGACGGCAAAGGCCAAATACCACCATTGGGACGCCGCCCATACTCGTCATAATTCATCTCGCATAGACTTTCTTTATTGTTACCAGGGCTTTTTTGCCTCTTGTAGACCGTCAAATGGAACTGCTTTATGGAACATAATTCATCTACATTCATTACAGCCATCAATACTCCACAAGCTCCTGCTGCTATCGGCCCCTATAATCAGGCGATTCGCTATGGCAACTTTGTGTATACCTCCGGTCAGGTCGCGCTTGACCCTGCTAGCGGACAACTTGTTGGAGACGATGTACAAACCCAAACGCGCCGGGTCTTTCAGAACTTGCAAGCGGTCTTGGAAAGTGCTGGTACGTCTCTCAACAATATTGTGAAAACAACGGTTTTTCTGACGAGCATGAGCGACTTTCAAGCAATGAACACTGTCTATGCAGAATACTTTCAAGAGACGAAGCCTGCACGTTCAACCATTGCGGTTGTCGAGTTGCCACGCAAAGCACTCGTCGAAATTGAGTGCGTCGCTGTCGTTGCTCGCGACGAAGTTTAACTGCGGGAGAAATGCTCGTGAATACTGCTACTATCTGGCAAGATACGCTCGAACGCCTGGAACAAACACCCGTTGATGCAGCCTCAAAAGCATGGCTACAAGAAGCGCATCTTTCCTCTATGCAAAATGCGACAACCGACGATATTGATGCTGACTCGCAGGAGCCGGGGGCGTACTTTGTGCTACAAGTCCCCAACGATCTCGCACGCGATGTCATTAATACGCGCTGGCGTCGCTCACTTGAAGATATCCTGATGGATGTTACAGGACAGCATGTTACGATTATGACAGTGACAGTAGCACAACACGATGAAGTCCACACCAATGAGCAAGAGTTTAGAACAGACGCATTCGAGAACAATACAGCATCGACAGAGTATCAACAAAGCAACTATGCCTACTACGATGCTAAGCCAAGCGCGGCAGCACCAACACAACCAGAACTGCGCTATATGCGGACAAACTCAACCGATTCATTAGAGGAGTGGGATAACGAGCAGAGGGCGAATATCCTCATGCATAATCGCCTGAACCCACGCTATACCTTCGATGCTTTTATTGTTGGTAGTAGTAATCGTCTCGCTCATGCTGCATCGCTCGCGGTTGCCGAAGCTCCTGGTGAATCATACAATCCACTTTTCCTCTATGGTGGCGTAGGCTTGGGCAAGACACACCTGCTACACGCGATTGGTCATCAAGGAGTCCATACAGGCTTAGCAGTGCTCTACGTCTCCTCCGAGCAATTCACAAATGAGATCGTCAACGCCATTCGCTATCGTACTACGGAGGAGTTTCGTGCCAAATATCGTTCCGTCGATATTCTGCTTGTAGACGATATCCAGTTTATCGCGGGCAAAGAATCGACTGAGGAAGAGTTTTTCCATACATTCAATAGTTTGCATGAAATGAGCAAGCAGATTGTGATTTGCAGTGATCGACCTCCAAAGGCTATTGTCAGCCTGGAAGAACGACTTCGTTCACGCTTCGAGTGGGGTCTGATCGCCGACATTCAGCCACCAGACCTGGAAACGCGTATGGCTATTCTGCGTGTCAAGGCCGACCTGTTACGCTATCGTGTGCCAGACGATATCATTGCGTATATCGCAGGGCGCGTACAAACAAACATTCGCGAACTTGAGGGGTGTCTGAACCGTCTAATGGCCTATCAACAACTCCATCGTACCGACCTGACAATGGACGTTGCACGTGCCGCCATGTCCTCATTAGGCAATGATGCACGCGAGTCACGCTTGACAAGTATGCAAATCGCGGAAGCAGTCGCGGAATATTATCATATCTCGCTGGACGCGATGTGTGGTAAGCAACGCGATAAACACATTGTGACTCCGCGCCAGATTGCCATGTACCTCATGCGACAAGAAACACAGGCATCGTTGCTGGAAATTGGGCAACTCTTCGGTGGACGCGATCATAGTACAGTCCTGCACGCCTGCGAAAAGATAGAACGCGATGTCAATCTCAATCCCGCTCTACGGCGCGAGATTGTCGCCATTCGCGAACAACTCCTGAGAGATTAATTCATGCTACCATCATATACGACCTACCTGATCGACCTCGATGGCGTTGTCTATCGAGGCGAAACCCTGTTACCCGGAGCAAAAGAATTTATTGCATGGCTAGACAGCACACACAAAAAATATCTCTTCCTCACCAACAACTCGTTTGCCAGCGAAGTGCAAGTCATCGCCAAGCTCACGCGTCTCGGTATTGAGACCAATGCGTCACATGTTCTCGGCGCGGCTCAAGCGGCGGTGAAAAATATCGCACGTCGCTTCCCCAATGCAACTGTCTATGTAGTAGGTGAACCGCCTCTGCTAGATATTGTCAGGTCATACAATCTGCATGTGTTCGAGCAAGAGCAACAGCCCGCGAAAGTTCCAGCCAACCCAGCATCTCCCGCAAGTCATCTCGCCGAAGCCGTCCTTGTTGGCCTTGATCGCACCTTCGACTATAAGAAGCTCACAGGAGCGGTAACGGCGATACGTGGTGGTGCCGCCTTCATCGCTATCAATCGTGACCCTTTGCTCCCCATCGAAGGTGATATCATCCCCGGTTGTGGTGCTATGGTCGCCGCTATCGAAGCCGCCAGTAGTACTCACCCGGAGGTTATTGGCAAACCTCAACCCACCCTCTTACAAGAAGCTATGCGTACCCTCAACAGCCAGCCCGACGAAACCGTCATGATCGGCGACGGTCTCGACACCGACATCGCCGGTGGCTTAGCCGCGAAGACCCACACCTTGCTCGTCCTCTCCGGCAAAGATAGCCGCAAAGACCTGGAAATATCGCCGTTTAAGCCTGAGCAAGTCTATGAGAATCTGGCAGCGGTGATGAAAGATGTTCAATAAAACTGTTCAATAGTATGTTATTTCACAAAATAATACGGATGTCTGTAGGGACCGATGTATCACGTCCTCGTTCGGGTGTTGAAAGGCCAGATCGAATTTGAGTCCGGTTCAAATACGTCCATGTCTGCACGTCTGTTAGCATATAATGCTATACTATATCATGCTCATGAGTTACCAGTTATCTCAATCATCGTGTATCCATTTCGTACCAAACTAGCTGAATCACCTTTAGAGATTAGAACCAAACGCAACGAAATCCTGACATTCCACTTTCAAGTATTACCATTATTTACATTAGAAGCAGAACAGTTTGTACAAAATCACATCGCGTGTATGTATCCTTTGCTACCGACAATGCGTGGTACAAACTACCAATTAATACAGCAGGTACTGGATGAATTAACAGAGTTGTATCGGGAAGACGAAGTAAAGTTATCACAACAACTCATTTGGATGGAAGTACTCTTGGCAAGAACTGATATGGTACCACAGGTGGAAAAACATAAAATACAGGAGAGGTTGAGCATGTACGACCAACTATGGGAAGAAAATCCAAAAATACGGAAGATTCGTGCGGAAAGCAAAGCAGAAGGGATTGCAGAAGGGATTGTAGAAGGCGAAGCCAGAGGACTTGCTGAGGGCGAAGCGAAGGGCGAAGCGAAGGGATTACAAACCGCACTAGTCACAACAGTGCAAATACGTTTTCCTGCCCTCTCAGAGTTAGCAGAGAGGCAGGTGAAGCAAATTACCAAGCCTGATATGCTCACTTTACTCCTTCGTCAGATAACCATAGCCTCAGATGAAGACTTTGTACGTCAAGTCCTCAAACTCTCAGCAGCCTAAACAATAGTAACGAGTAGGACAACATACGAGTCGCCCTACTCATGCTTCTGCCCTCACTCAACGTTCTGGGTTGGCCTCACAAGCGGGTTGCCATTGT
>CAXTWV010000264.1:0-7205 GCA_964248005.1 uncultured Ktedonobacteraceae bacterium
GATAATTGAGTCAATCAATTGTTCAACGGGGGCACGATCATCAGTGAAGACGGCACGGGCGGTGTGTTCTTCACGGATATTGCCGTAATAGATGCTCTCGTTCATGACACTTTGTAGCGGTGCGTTGGTCATAACATTTGCGTTCGCCTGAAAATTGTCAAGGGCGGTATGGGCATTGGTGCCGATGATGATGCTGTTGGAGAAGCGTGCGGTGTTGATGATGTAGACATTGGAAAAGACGGAGCGCATCGTCTGCGAGAGTGCATTGACTAAGCGGAAATCATTTGATGTGTGTCCAGCATTGATGACCGCGACACCATTTGGTGTAAGATGGTTTTGGACTTCATGGAAGAACTCGTTGGTGGTCAACTGGAAAGGGATATAGGGCTGCTGGTAGGCATCTATACCAACAACATCATATTTGTGCGAGGTGGTCTGCATAAAATACCGTCCATCCTGCACAGTGACATGTAGGTTAGGCTCATTCATGGCAAAGTATTTACGACCCAGATCGACAATCTCTCCATCAATCTCTACGCCATCAATCGAAACCGAGGAGCCATAAACATTGGTAAATTCATGCGGAATAGTGCCAGCACCAAGGCCGATGATACAGACATTGTGTACCTGTTGTGGCGTGAATGGTGGCTTATTAAAATAGGGGGCGATCATGAAGTAGTCCCAGGGGCCAGTGGTGAGCACACGATCAGGATTGTAGATCGAGTGGACCGCTAAGCCTTCGTTGAGCACAAGTTGCATCTCGTGCCCCACACGCACAACCTGAATATAGTTGTAGGCGGACTCTTTTTCCGCGACCATCACACCGCCACCATTGGTTCCGCTCGGTGGCTTGATTGGTCCCTGAATCCCAAAGAGTGTCAGGCCCATTGGGATGAGGAGCAGAATTGAGAATAACCTGTTATTTGTGCCCCTTCTCCTGGAACGCTTCCCTTGCTCAAGGCCATTCTTATCGTCGTGAGAACCACCTCGACGTTGTGTGCTGAGTATACCAACGAGTGAGACGAGAAGGAGCGCAAGGGCAGTGGTGAAAAAGGTCAGGTAGGTGCCGAGATAGGGAATGAGGACAAACACGGGAAAGAATGTGCCGAAGATGCTGCCTACGGTTGAGATGGCATAGAGTTGTCCAGCTGTGCGACCAGAACGCACGACTTGCGCGGTACACAGGCGTATAGCGAACGGTGAAACGCAGCCAAGCAGAATCATGGGAATGGCGAAGAGCAGAATGACAGAGACTAATGAACCATAAAATACGCCAATAGAATAGGTGGCGAAGGCCGATTGTGACCAGCTAAGAATGGGACGTGAGATGACAGGGATAAGACTTGTCAGCAGGGCCGAGACAGCAGTCAAGCTATATAAGACGACCGGACGCGGATAGCGGTCGGCGATGCGTCCACCAGCATAATAGCCAATGGTGAGATAGAGCAGAATGAGGCCAATCAGGTTCGCCCACACAAACAAGGATGTTCCAAAGTAGGGAGCGAGCAAGCGTGAAGCCGCGAACTCTATCGAGAGCGAGGCTGCACCCGCGACCAGCACGAGAACAATCAGCCAGATACCTTGAAAGCTACGGTTCGACGGTTCAACCACCGCCTTCTCTTCTATCGAAGCGTTTTGTGGGCTAGGAGTGGTAGTGGACATAGATACAGACTCGCTTTCCATTGCAAGATATTCAAAAGTTACCATTTTCATTGTCGCATATCTAGCGTTATAATGCGAGACACTATATAATAGTGAAGGTGAGCCAACGACGTTGTTCTATCAAGACAGGAAAAGATATGAATAATGAGCGAATGCTGTATATCAGTCCAGATGAAGACCTGCCAGCGATATGTACACGCTTAGAACATGCTCATAGCCGTCGTGTGACCCTCGTCATGCCACTACATACGAGGCACTTTCATGCTTTTGGGACGTGGCGTATGCTGCACGCGTATACACGGAGACGTGGTATCACGGTTCATATCGTGAGTACGAGTGCGTATATTCGTTCGATAGCGCATAACGCTCGTTTTACCGTCGCGAAAACACTTGAAGTGCCACAAGAAAAACGCCTGTACACACGACCCTCTACTCATATGCCATCGTCGGTACAGTCTGATGAGAATATGGAAGTCGGAGAGGGTGTGCATCTTGTCTTTCTTGATGATGAGGATTCTGCTCCTCCTGCATATACAGCCTCTGCAGCGTCCACATTGATGTTTATCAATGATGATGTGTTGGTGCCACCTCATCCAAGCGAGTCTCCTGTCCGAGTTTCTAAACCACCACAGCCATTGAATATGCCACTCATGCGTCGCACACGTCCACTCACACAACCACGCTTACCGTGGGACGATGTGGACGATGATGCGCTACCACCACGACCACTACATGCACCAATAAGGAGACGTACCAATCCACTCGTGCAATCCATGAGGCGCAGGCGCGGGGCCGTGAGGGAGATACGACGTAGCCGTGAAACTACGAACGTTATTTCTCTTAGCCCGATTCTGTGCATAGGGATATTTATACTGGTGAGAAGTATTGTGCAGTATGTGAGGAAGAGGATGGTGTAGGGGCAAGGGCGCCCGCAAGGGGAACGCCCCTCCCATACGACCAAACGTCGTGGAAAGCGACTCCATGTATGGGAGGGGCGTTCCCCTTGCGGGCGCCCTTGACCCCATTCACTCCTTAAGTTAACGCCTATGGGGGCGTCCCCTTGTGGGTGCCCTGGCTTTAGTGGCACACGAAGCATGTTGGAACAGTGAAGTTATTTTCCTCCTCCGGTACTGCTACCGTTAAGGTCGTCTACGATGGAGGTGAGTTGTTCGATGGTGGCTTGGAGGTCTTCGATGATACTGAGGATGAGCACGTCGGGTGGCGGCAAATCGTCGGCGTCTTCCAGGCTTTTGTCGCGTAACCAGAACAGGTCGAGACTTAGTTTGTCGCGCTTGAGTAGAGTAGCATAGTCAAAGCAGTGGAAACGCTCGTTTTCTTGTCGCTCGTGACGGTTGTTTGGGTTGTAATATGCCACAAAGTCTTCGAGATGTTTGGCGGTTAAAGGGTTGGTACGCAGGGTAAAGTTCTGGTTGGTGCGTAGGTCGTACACCCATAGTTGTTCGGTCCAATGGCGGTCTGCGGCTGGCTTTTTGTCGAAGAAAAGGACGTTTGCTTTGACACCATTGGCATAGAAGATGCCCGTTGGCAAGCGTAGTAGTGTATGAACATCACATGTTTCCAGGAGTTTGCGACGAATGGTTTCGCCAGCACCACCCTCGAACAGGACATTATCAGGTACGACAACAGCGGCACGTCCATCTTTGGCGAGAAGCGAGACGATGTGTTGCACGAAGTTGAGTTGCTTGTTGCTGGTGCTGGCCCAGAAGTCTTGTCGTAGGGCAACATTGGAGGAGCGTTCTTCGCGCCCCATTGCGTTGACGACGCTTGTACTGCTTTTACGTCCAAAGGGGGGATTGGTGAGGACCATATCGAAATATTCGCTGGGCGGGCTGAGTAGGCTATCGTTGACGCGAATAGGTGTCTTGTCGCCCTCATCGCTGCCAATACCGTGCAGAAAGAGGTTCATCAGGCAGAGGCGTGCGGTGTTGTCCACAATCTCCCAGCCGCGTAGCGCGTCAAATTGTAAGAACTCGCGCTGATCGCGTGGCATGTATGGATTGTGACTTGTGATGTAGTCGTGGGCGGCGAGTAGAAAACCGCCCGTTCCACAGGCGGGATCGGCGATGCGTTGCCGCGGTTCGGGTTGCATGACCTCGACGATGGCTTGAATGAGTGGACGCGGCGTGAAATATTGGCCTGCTCCGCTTTTGGTGTCTTCGGCGTTCTTTTGCAGCAGTCCTTCGTAGGCATCGCCTTTTACGTCGGCATCAAGGGTGGTCCATGTTTCGCGGTCAATTAAGTCCACGATGAGGCGACGTAGGTGGGCGGGGTTCTGGATTTTGTTGAGTGCTTTACGAAAAATAATGCCCAGCATACCGTGTTCTTTGCTCAATTCCGTGAGGATATGGCGGTAGTGATTTTCAAGGTCTTCGCCCTCTAGCTCCAGGAGACTACTCCAATCGAGGGTGTGAGGGATACGCGGTTTGTGGTTATAGGGCGGTTGTGTGCGTTCATGGGCCATTTTGAGGAAGAGCAGGTACGTCAATTGCTCAACATAGTCGCCATAGGACATGCCATCGTCACGGAGAATATTGCAATAGTTCCAGAGTTTCTGGACAATGTGCTGGGTGTGGGTGCTCATTTTTAACCTACTTCTACGATATACAAGATACAAGAGAGCCGCACGGATGCCTACGAAGACGCCCACGTGAGACGAGTCCCACGGACACCCACGTGAGACGAGTCCCACGGACGCCCACAAGGGGCTACCCTACTATAGTGGGCTATGCCCACCATGTGTCTTTGGTGGGCGTTTGTTGTAGAGCCGCGTTATTCGTGAATGTGCATTATTGATGCATTTGGTACATATTGTGGGACCGCACATTGCTTCGCTCGTGCTGAGGACGCGATACATCGGTCCCTATGGCATACGTTGTGTTGAAAAGGATGTTCGATTTGAGACAACTATAACATATTTGGGGGGTGTACTCAATCAAGAGAACGTTTTAGCTATGCAACATCATGAACGTGGTTGTGTTCTTGATGATTTGGGATTATTACCGTCATTACTGCTTTTTGTTTTTTGGAGATGGCTTGTGAGAACGTGTGAGGGAGAATGATTACTGTATTACTGTCATTACCATTATTACCGATGTTGTTTGGGACGGAGAGCGTTGATGATGAATGCGAGGTCTCTTATGAGGTTTACGAGAAAAAAGAGGGGCGTTCTCGCGAACTCCTTCCACTTCATGGGGTTCGGGAGAAGCGAGAATACAACACCAGTGGTGACACTGGTGTTTCTGATCCTTCCGTGAGATACGCCTCTTTATAAGCCCATCATGCGCGTGTGTAGCGCATGAGCACAACGCCTGATGGGAGTGGCTTGGATTCGATCAGGCGCAGAGGAACGCGCAGCCCCTCAGGAAAAAGTTTCTTGCCACTGCCAAGCACCACCGGGTACACAAACAGGCTATATTCGTCAATCAGGTCGTGCTCAGCCAAGGTATGAATCAGCACGCTGCTGCCATCGATTAAGATGCTCTTGCCGGGCTGTGCTTTCAAGGTGCGTACTTCCTCGACCACATTGCTGCGAATCAAGGTGGAGTTGCGCCAAGCCGAGGCCGTGGTCAGTGTGGTGGAAACAACGTACTTTGGCATGGTGTTCATGACATCGCCAAAGGGGTCACCGACTGGCATTGGTTCAAATGCTCCACCGTGAATCTGCCATGTTTTGCGCCCTAAAAGCAGTGCGTCACTTTGGCTCATGGCCTCAAAGAAGTGCGCACCAATGTCGTCGTGCCAGAACGGCCATGTCCACCCACCGTGGGTGAAGCCGCCCTCGGTATCTTCTTCTGCGCCACCAGGTGCTTGCATGACGTTATCCAACGACACAAACTCTGATACAATGATGTTTCGCATAATTACCTCCGTATTGAGCAACAGCTCCAGGCTTTCAACCGTAGAACACACTTTTCATAGCTAAGTGGGAAGGCTTGGAGGGCTTTGTCTCCCCTAACTTCTCTCTGCGTAAAATGTGCTCAATAACTTATTCTAGTACCGTCCGAAGAAAGTGGAAATAGATGCTGCTTAGGATGGAAAGCGTTGATGGTGAATGCGAGGTCTCCTATGAGGTCTACAAGGAAGAGTATACTTGAAAAGTGGGGAGAAAGCAAGGTATAGTAGGCTTGAATAATTTCTTTTGTGTAAGGATGGGTAGATATCGTGTTTGAAGTCTTGAGCATTGTTAGAAACGTTGCCCAGCGTTTACATTGGAGGCGGCGAGACAGGCGTATTGTTGTGAGAAGAAGGGTTTCGCGGGAGGTGTTGGATACGGCGGAGCGATTGATGAAAGAGTATCAGTCGGCATTGGATTACTTGAAAGATAGATAAAAAAATTGAAGTGCAGTTTCCAAGAAAACAACAAGGCTAACTATAGATAAATAGTTAGCCTTGTTGTTTTCCTATCTATTTACACGTTCCCATAATTCTTCTTGTTGCATCTCGCTTACATCTATTTCTCCAGGCTCTGGAGGAGGAATATTTACTATATTCGCTCTCCGCTTTCTGATGTTCTTGCCTTGTTCGCGTTTCTCACGTTCTGCGTATATGCGCTTTAGCAACACGCTAGCTGGCTCATCATTGGGGTCCTGTGGCACAAGCTGGCCCGAAAAGGCTTTTTGTAGGATGCTTTGTCGCGTGCGTGCGGCACGCTTGAGGCTTGTTTCAACTGCGGTTTCTGCTTGCGCGATGACGGATAGTCGTGCCTCTACTTCGGCTACGATTTGTTGCTGTTCGATTAGGGGTGGTAAAGGCAGTGCAATGCCTATGAACCTTCCAAGACTAACCTTTAACTGTGCAACGCCATTAGTTATACTCAAAATTTGAGACCTTACTAAAGGTGTTTTAATAGCATTAACGAAGAAGTTTCGATATACAAAAGATGCTGATAAGGTCCATTTAATACAGTCGGCAGTAATAATAGCAGGTGGGCTAGTCTCTGGGTATATGCACACATCTCCGGGAGGAGCGCCCATCTTAGTGATAAGAATATCACCGCCAACTACCCGGTGTGCATGTAGTTCATCGGCTTTTTCTTGAGTTATATAGCGAGTGTTGGGTTCATCAAAATTTTCAGAGCGTATGTTTTTTACAAAAACAAGAGGAACACCTTGGCTACAATAATCCTCTACTTTAAGATTGCTTCCAAATGGGCCTATTGCTAAAGAGTATTTATCAGTAGAAGCTAACTGCTCCACTGTTGCCCAACACCATCCCTCTGGTAGTTCGTGCAGCATTTCCGTATCAGGTGCTACAGGTTCTACGTACTTTGCTTTTGCAGGGTCCTTACCTTTCGCTCTCAGGTCGGCTTCCCACTTCTCACGTCGTTCTATTAGGATACGCTCTAGTAGTTCTTTCGCAGGTTCAATATCGGGATGTGTAGCACGCCATGTCTCGGTAAGTGTGCCTTCAACGGCGGATTTGAGGACTGAGGCACGGGCTTGTTTGAGTCGCGCTTTGTCTTGTTGTAGAGATGCGATGGCGGCGTCAAGGCGCGTGAATTGCTCTTCGAGCGCGGAGACGAT
>CAXTWV010000265.1:0-7176 GCA_964248005.1 uncultured Ktedonobacteraceae bacterium
TTATACGCTATAGCGAGGAGAAGGAACAATTGCAAATTCCACCGGACGCCCACAAGGGGCTACCCTACAATACACCGGTGTATTGTAGGGTAGCCCCTTGTGGGCGTCCGGTGGAATTTGCAATTGTTCCTTCTCCTCGCTATAGCGTATAATTCGTAGCAAGACGAGTGATACTCGTTACCTACGGTCCTCCATAAGAGGGAAGGAGCAGAGTTGTGGCAACAAAGCAACGCGTGAGTCTGGCGCAACGCATGAGAAGGTTACGGCGTGCAGAACAAGGCAAGTCGAACAAGTATACATGGAGTGGTTTGCTGATTATCCTTGTGGGCCTCGTGCTTATTTTTGTGGGCATGGGTCTAAATACGGGCGCCTATTCCAGTGAGGGACTATTGATAGGCTTTGGGGCGCTCATCGTGTTAGCAGGCATCATTCGTACCCTGATTGGTGTCATCAATCCATCTTCACCTGATGAGCTTATCCCGTATGAGGAGCAAGAGCAACGTGCCGCCGAGCGGTTAGAAGAGGCCCAACAGCACGAAGACCAAATTTTTTATTGAGTGAATGTGATAATCTTATTTATAAGCAAAAAATTGCTGGCTGCCATGGCAACCATATAGGGTGGTCTTGCCAGACAGCATTTTTATGCTTCTCAATATTTCCATTTATGTAAACATGTGATACTATCTATAATAACCTATTTTCATTGTACGAAACATGTTTTACCTTATTTGCTGTTTTGTGTTCTGTAGAATGTATTAAAATGTAAGGAATAATTTTATGGGTAGCAATCAAGTGTTGCATGTGAATATTCCAACGCCAAAGGGTCATCTCGAAGCCATTCTTAAGCCAGAGGAGGAGGGGTCGCAACCGTTGTATGCTGGCCTTGTCTGTCATCCGCATCCGCTTGGAGGCGGGACGATGCATAACAAGGTGGTGTTCAAGGTGGCGCAGACACTGCAAAGCCTGAACATTCCTACATTACGCTTCAACTTTCGTGGTGTTGGGCATAGCACAGGAACATACGATGAGGGGCGTGGCGAGATGGACGATGTACGCTATGCGTTGGAGTTCTTGAGCCGCCGCTATCCAAGTGTTCCCGTTGTAGTCGCGGGGTTCTCTTTTGGCTCGTATGTCGGTCTACGCGTCGCGGCAAATGATGATCGTGCGCAGGCTATGATCGGGCTAGGCGTGCCTGCAAAGTGGTTTGAGGGCGATACACTACAGGGGTGCCACAAACCCAAACTCCTGATACATGGCACGCAGGACGAACTTGCTTCATATGAACTCGCGATGCAGTGGTTTGAGCAGGTGCCAGCCCCTAAAAGCATGATTGCCGTTGAAGGGGCCGACCATTTCTTTCAAGGTCGGCTCGACGAGGTGCAAGCCATCATCGCGAATTTTGTGCAAACGCTTGTGATGTAAACAACAAGTAATTGGGCGTGACGATGGTCTGTAGGGACCAATTTATCACGTCCTCCAACATTCTTGTTGCTGAGAAGGACGTGATAAATCGGTCCCTACAGTAATCCATTGCCTCATCTATGCACAGATGTATTTTATCATGCTTTTTGAGGTACGGGTGGTATGGCGGGAACGTCCATGCTCAGGCCAATCACGCGTAGTTTCTTTTTGAGCGATTCCTGGGCATAGCGTGGTGATGCCCATGGATCGACACCGACGGCAATAAGGTTGGGTATTTGTGCTGGGTCGGGCGAGATAGCTTGCATGGCGGTAGGTACGTATTTGTTGAGCGCGTCATGGATGACCTGAGCGTTCGTTGAGTCCCGTTGAATCATGTCGCGTAAGAACTTGACACCGAAGACGACGTGGCGCGACTCATCGCGTGCGACCGCGGTAAAGCCGCCTCGAAACGCTGGGAAGAGGTTCGACTGTCGATACACGTCTAGTATGTTGCGTTGTCCCGCGAGTGCCATCATACCTTCAATGACGACATGATACAGAGTGACGCCCTCTATAAGATGTGCTAGCTGTGTTGGTTCGCGACGAATGCGGTCCGATACATCATTGAGTGCATCGACCAGAATGTAGTGTAGGTTCTGGTTCATATTCTGGCTCACAACCGCAAGTGTCTCTTCAAGTTTTCCATAGTCGATGCCGAGTGCCTCGCCGAAGAAACGAGAGAAGAATACGGTGTGACGTGCTTCATCGACTAACTGGGTCGTGACGAACATACGCATTTCGTCGTCGGGCATGGCAGTCACGTAAGGTGCAAGCGTATTGGTGACGCATTCCTCGCCTTTGAAAAAGGCTGATAGTCCGAAGAGACGCGTCCGTTGCTCTTCTGCTGTCATGGCCTGCCATTGAGCACGGTCCGCAGCAAAGTCGATATCCTGCGCTCGCCACTGCTGGCGTTCCCAACGATAGTACAACTCACGGTACGTGGGGAGATGAACCAACCCTTCGTCGATAATGTTCATCACGTTGTCGATGGGCGTTTGCTGTAGTTGTGTCAGGGAAGCATTTTCGATGGGCATATCAATGGACATTGCGTTTCCTCAATTCTTTCTTATCTATCTTGCCAATCGCGTTACGGGGAAGTGCGTTTACAAACTCGATCTCTTTTGGTGTCTTATAATTCGCCAATTTTTCACGGCAATAAGCCATAAGCGTCTCGGCATCAATAGGAGTGCGTGTGACGACGTAGGCTTTGACCTCCTCACCCATACGCTCAGAGGGGATACCGACTACCGCCGCTTCAATAACGCCGGGATAGGTGGTAAGCACCTCTTCGATATCGCGTGGGTAGATATTGAAGCCGCCGCGAATAATCAGGTCTTTTTTCCGCTCTACAATGTACAAATAACCATCTTCGTCGAAACGTCCCATGTCGCCTGTATGTAGCCAGCCGTTATGGAGCGCGGCTTTCGTCTCTTCAGGCATGTTGTAATAGCCCTTCATGACGTTGGGACCACGGGCTATAACCTCGCCTAATTCTCCCACAGGCAGAGGGTTATCATGCTCATCAACAATCTGTATCTCGACATCCGGCAGAGGTTTGCCTACCGAGCCTGCCTTGCGGACCATATCGGCACCATGCCCTGTTAGAGCAGCACTGCCCTCGGATAGCCCATAGCCTTCACGTATGGTGCATCCAAATTTCTGCTCGAAGCCTTCCAATATGTTGACTGGAAGTGGAGCTGAACCACTGACACAATACTGCAAACTACTGGTATCATACTTCTCTGCATCCGGTGTATAGAGCAGAGCCACAAACATAGCAGGTACGCCCGCGAAGGCTGTGATATGGTGACGTTCAATCGCTGAGAGGACGGCGGTCGTATCGAACCGAGGATGCATCACCGCTTTGGCACCGGAGACGTAGAAAACGTTTAATGCGACGATGCCAAAAGCATGTGCAAGTGGGAGAATAGCGAGCTGCGTATCCTCGCTTCTCTGCTCATATTCTGGCCCACGTCCACTGATCGCATTGGAAACAAGGTTACGATGTGAGAGCATTACACCTTTTGGACGCCCCGTCGTGCCAGAGGTGTACAGGATAACCGCAGTATCATCGGGGCTTGGTACGATACCATCCAGATTCGTCATGTACTGCTCTTCTTTGCCCGCCCCTTTCGCCACAACATCAGTGTATGCAAGTACTTGTGGCGTATCACCTGTGGCTATGAGTTGTTCTGATGAGGCTACATCGGTACTGATGATATAGCGCATACTTGGTATATCAGCGAGCGCACTCTGGAGCAGTGGCAGGAGTAACGCGCTGGTGAAGATAGCTTTTGCACCGGAATTTTCCGCGATAAAGGCAACTTCTGGCCCTTTGAGAAGGGGCAAAACGGGAATGATGATAGCTCCTGCGCGGGCTATCGCTTGATACCCAATCACGACTTCTGGTCTATTGGGCATCATCATCAATACGCGGTCCCCTGATTGAATGCCGAGAGCGCGAAGCCCACCCGCGAGTTGTGTGGCCTCTCTCGCAATCTCGATATTGGTATACGCACGTATCGATTGCTGGTCTTCGTAAAGGAACTGTGTGAACGAACCAAAGCGAGAACAATTGTAAATGGCAAGGTCATAGAGAACGTGGAGGTCCGCGTCTGTCATGCGTTGCTCTTCAATCAAGGTTTGCCTCCTGCTAAGACAGTCCAACGTTGGACTACCATTTTTTACGATAGCCCCGAATAATGGGGCGTTAGTGTACGTACAACACAAGCGGGAGAGAAATATATGATATCTGTACTGTATCACGTGTGAGCAATGTTTATCAAGGAGGCGAAGGAAAGTTAAAACAAGAATGCGAATGAAGCAAGGGCGCCCGCAAGGGGAACGCCCCTCCCATATGACGAGACATGGTGAGAAGTGGCTTCTTGTATGGGAGGGGCGTTCCCCTTGCGGGCACCCTGTCCCCTGCCCTGTCGTGTTCGCATTCGATTTTTGACTTGTTTTATAGAGAAGAATAGTTAGAACCGGAAGCCGTAAGCAACCCATTGACCAGCATCCTGGGCATCTGGACCTGCGAAGGTGCCTACATAGCCCTTGAGGTTGCCTTGGTGTGAAGGTACACCAATACCACCAATCTTGCTGGTGCTTGAAAAGTTAAAAGTGACAGTGATGTTGCCCTTACTGTCAAACTTCGCAACAACTGGAATGACTGCACCATTTGGAAGATTGAATGTGCCAACGAATGTGTCTTCGTTCAATACGATAGACCCTGTGTATACAGTGTTTTTATGGGGACCTTTGGTATCAAGGCCAACAAAGGCGAGTGCAATTGCCTCTTTGGGGTCGGCAACGGGAAGTGCGCTCCAAAGACCTTTGTCGATACGCTTGTCTTTGTAATATATCTGGAAAGCACCAACATAGTCGCCCGACTTCGTGAGATGACCCTGACTCCTAATAACAGGAGCACCAAGCATATTGTAGAACGTGATCTCAATCCGTTTGTCGTCAACCTTGCCACTTGTGGAAATCTGAGTGCCATCAGTCATGTGCAGGTTGCCATTAAAATAGCCGGTGGACCGGATGACTTCCGTAAGACCGCCTATAAGGGGTGTGCCCTTTGCCTTGCCATACGTGATGATACCTGTGAAAGCGAGATGAATAGTCGTCGTTTTGGCATCTGATGCTCTTGCTGCTGTTTGAACAGCAAAAATAGTGGAGACAGCAGTGATTATGAGGAACGCAACAACTGCCACGAGCACGACGATTTTTTTCTTAGACATAAATAAGACTTCTCCTCTTAAGCATAGAAAGTTTCTATACAGAATAACAAGACGAGTGAGATGAAAGATATCTTGTTTCCCTTATCCACCATCTGTGACGAATGTATATGTATGCAGTAACAGCAATACGATAGAAAATAGTCATAGATGTAGTGTGAAATGTCATGAAATGATTTGATACATTTAGAAACAGGGAAATACGATAAATGCAATAGTACTTTTGAAAAAGAGGTTTGTAGGGGTCTAATTCATTACACCCTGTGGGCGATTGATTGTGTTCAGAGAATTGATGAAACGTTCCAACATCCTTCAACATGGTCAATCGCCCACAGGGTGTAATGAATTAGACCCCTACGGACATTTCGTATTCCTGATTCACTGATCATTCTTGTGATAGGAAGATGCTTTTGACCTCTGTATACAACTGCACCGCGAGCATACCCATTTCTCGTCCCATACCGCTCTTTTTGTAGCCTCCAAAGGGAGCCTCAGTATGCACACTATGATTGGAATTGACGGACAACACGCCTGCATGAATGCCCTTTGCAACACGAATAGCTCGCCCGATATCGCGCGTCCATACCGACCCGGAGAGGCCATATACGGTATCATTCGCAAGCTGAAGGGCTTGCTCTTCAGTGTCGAATGGGATAAGCGAGACGACAGGGCCAAATATCTCTTCTTGCGCCACACGTAGCTTGTTGCTCTCATGTGTGACAATACAAGGTTGCAGAAAATAGCCATCCGTGCCCTGTGCAATGTCTGGAATAGTGCCTCCTTGCACTACATGGGCACCCTCTTCTCGACTCAACGCGATGTAGTCAAGTGAGCGTTGACGTTGTCCTGCTGAGACGAGTGGACCGATTTCAGTTGTTTCGTCAAGCGGCTGACCAATGCGAAGTGCCGCGGTACGCTGAGAGAAGCGTTCGACAAACTCTTGATAGATTGGACGCTGCACCAGAATACGCGAGCGAGCGCAGCAGTCCTGTCCAGTGTTGCCAAAAGCGGCAGAGACGGATGCATTCACACATCGTTCTAACTCGGCATCGGCGAATACGACATTGGCGGCCTTACCCCCAAGTTCAAGCGACACACGCGTAATATTGTTGGCACATAAACGCATGATGTCAGTTCCAACCTCAGTTGAACCTGTAAATGATACCTTCGCGATCTGTGGATGTGTGACTAAGGCATTGCCGATGGTTGTCCCCGGTCCAGGTAACACAGAGATGACGCCAGAGGGTAAGCCAGCCTCCATTAAAATATCCGCAAGTAGCAACACCGAGAGTGGTGTGAGTTGTGCTGGCTTTACAATAATGGTATTACCACATGCCAGTGCAGGAGCAATCTTCCAGGAGGCAATGACGAGCGGAAAATTCCATGGTGTGATGAGGGCACACACGCCAACAGGTTCGCGTAATGTGATTTCGAGGCCAGTATCCTGTACTGGTAGCGTCTCACCTGCTATCTTGTTCGCGGCTCCGCCCCAATATTCAAGCACGTTCGCGACCAGCCCAATCTCGCCGCGTGCATCCTGAATAGGCTTGCCAGCGTTACGCGCTTCAAGCGTCGCCAGCGTCTCCAACCGTTCCCGTACTAGCACCGACGCCTTTAAGAGAATACGTCCACGCTCGGTCGCGCTCAACCGCGCCCAACTTCCCTCTTCAAGCGCCTTGTGAGCGACTCGCACAGCGCGTTTGACATCCTCTATACCTGCCTCTGCAACCTTCGCAAACGCTTTCCCCTGTGCAGGCTCAATCACATCAAAGGTCTTGCCCTCGGCTGCGGGCACACGCTCGCCTCCAAGCACCAAATAGTCAGTATTCATTGTGCCTCCTTATACAAAATATATCTTTGTATAAGGATACCATAGTGTGTAACCACGTTTGGTGAGGGAATATGCAAATGTAGGCATGTATAGGTCTAATTCTATTACACCCTCGTCGGCAATGAAATCTTTTCACGGGATTGATGG
>CAXTWV010000266.1:0-3191 GCA_964248005.1 uncultured Ktedonobacteraceae bacterium
CTGTAGGGACCGATGTATCACGTCCTTTTGGCCTTTTCGATTGCCGACGAGGACGCGATGAATCGGTCCCTACAATCGACACGGTGTCTCTTTTTGTACAGCAATGACGTGTAGAACATAGTAGCACCACAGCAATGTACCCGTATGTCCCATGACATACCAATTTTTGGCGATGGAACAGAAGAAAAATTGGGTAATATACGGGCAAGTATTGCAATGTTGTGCTATACTCTAGTACAAAATGAAACAATCTGGGCTATGCCAACGTGATTGTTTGACACTGTACATGGGGAAGGCGTATTATTGGTAATTGTACTGTGTTTGTTTATTGTGAGTCGTGCAAAATACGTGTGCTGAACGCACAAAAAGAAAGTGAGAGCCATGTCGCAGAGCGGTGAATATCCTCCACAGGGGCGACGTAGGGTCACTGGCCCAAACGCTCTTCCATTGACACCACGGACGGCGGTGAGAGGCAATACAGGAGCCAGGGGTAATACAGGGTCCCAAACAAATATACAACCTATTGACGAAGATGAAGACGATTTTCTGGACGAACCGGAGCGCAAACATACAAGTGTTGTGCGCTATGACACAAGCTCACGTCTTCCTGGTCCTCCTAATCCTCCAACCTCTCCCATGTATCCACGCCGTCGCACTGGCACACAAGACCTTCCTCAACAACCTCGTCCAAACACACGTCACACAACGTCACAGCAACAATTCGCGCCATCGACTGGTGCTCCTGCGGGACGCGTCAAGAAGCGTAATTCAAGTGTCCATTGGCTACTCCCACTTGGTGTAGGCATGGTCGCGATGCTTGTCCTCTGGGTATTTGGTTCTCTCCTCGTTGCATGGGGCCAGCAACGCTACGATGATGTCACCTATGGCAACCCCCGCACCTATCAGACGGACGCAGTTGTCGGTCATAATGATAGTGCGTTGCACAAAAGTCACTTCATCGCCATTAATTACAACCGCCAAGCCATTGTCACAGAATGGATGGGTGGTGATCCCGCGAAATCAGTTGTCTACGTCGTACCCTACTATATTGTAGGTGACAATAGTAATCTCACACCTGTGACCGTTGAATTTCGAGATGTGACCGGAGACCATAAGCCGGATATGATTATTCATATTCACCTGCACACACAGGACCAAACATTCGTTTTTGTCAATGATGGTGCAAAGTTCCGACCACAACAAGCCAACGATAAGATTCAGTTGTAGTACACCACACGGTAGGGGCACAATTCATTGCGCCCAAAGATGGGTAGGGAGGGGTTCACGTCGTCGAAGAGAATCGTTGCAGACGCGTTACCCAGCCTCCCCCATCTTTGGGCGCAATCAATTGTGCCCCTACCGCGTTGAAATGCTAGTTAAAGATGCGTTGGTAGTGTTCAGCGACGATATCGTCAGGGAAGAAACGCATAAAGTTGACCATCAGTAAGGCGAAAGCGGTCCAATCAACCCCTGCATCAACCGGCACACCGATCACCGTCCCTACAACGGGAAGCACAGTGCTGAGAAACGCTTCATTGAGTAAGTCAGGAAAAAACAGAATGGCGAGTAAGAACGCGATTGACCCAAGAAACGCGAGCTTACGAAAAACGGAGACACGTCGGTCCGTGAGCAATGCCCCAAGCAATTTAAATGTTTTTATTATATGAAAGAAAAGCACAAATCTTTTCGGTTGTGTTTTTGCCTGTATTACTTGTTGTTGTACCATAGTATGTTATACCTCCATATATACTACGTAAAGCAAGCAAGAATAGTTGTAGGGACTGCTAAGGGGTTTAGACAAGGTTCAGATAAATGTGTCACATTGATTTGAACCTTGTCTAAACCCCTTAGCAGTCCCTACGGATAATAAACCCTATTATTGAAAAGTTCTCACGTTACCGCTCGTTCAACGGTACAAACTTTGTATCCATTGGGCCAGTGTAGTCGGCTTCGGGGCGGATCAAGCGGTTGTTCTGCACCTGTTCCAGGATGTGTGCGGTCCAGCCCGCGACTCGACTGGCAGCAAAGGTGGGTGTAAAGAGGTCGCCAGACAGTCCAACCGAGTTGAGCAGGGCTGCGGAATAGAACTCGACGTTAGTGTAAAGACGACGCCCAGGTTTTAACTCATCCAACAGCGAGATTGCCAATTCTTCGACACGCCGTGAGAGCACAAAGCCCTGTGGGTCCGCGACTCGCGCCATTTCGCGCAACTCTTCGGCACGTGGGTCTTCCGTCTTGTACACACGATGCCCGAAGCCCATCAAACGTCCGCCATGAGTAATCGCGTTGCGTAGCCACGGTTCCGCGTTATCCACAGTCCCTATTTCATGCAACATATCGAGCACCTTCGAGGGGGCACCACCGTGCAGAGGTCCCTTAAGCGCACCAAGTGCGGCAACCACGGACGACACGATATCCGATTCGGTGCTCGCTACAACACGGGCTGTGAAGGTCGATGCATTCATACCATGATCTGCGAGTAGCACGAGATAGGCATTCAGCCCCTTCACATGCTCCTCTTTTGGTGTCTGACCCGTCAACAGATACAGATAGTTGCCTGCATAATCGAGTTCTGCCTGCGATTCTAACGGCTCCAAGCCATTACGCAAACGCTGAAAGGCAGCCAGGAACAGAGGAAAACGTGCGGTCACAGCGATGGCCTGTTCTATGCTCGGCTTCCCCTTAATCTCCATCGCGCCCCATGCCGAGGTCGCGGTACGTAGGGCATCCATTGGTTCGGCTGTCTTTGGTAGACTCCGTAATACCTCGACCACGGCTGGTGGGAGGATACGTTGAGCAACAAGCTTGGCTTTCAGGTCCGTCAATTCCTGTTGCGTGGGGAGATGTCCAAACCAGAGAAGGTGCGCGACCTCCTCAAAAGTCGTGGTGCGAGCTAAATCGTGGATGTTGTAGCCGTGATAAATCAGGCGACCTGCTTCACCCTCAACCTTACTGATCGCGGTTGTTGCCGCGACAATTCCCTCTAAACCACCTTTATTTGGCTTTGTAGGTTGTGTTGTAGGTTCTTTTTGCGGATTTGTTTCCGGCATCGTCGTTGACATATGTTCTTGCTCCTTCGCTGCCTCTATAGTCACGAAAACACTGCGGTGAAAATAGCTTCTTTATGAAGTTGTACCATTGATTTTAACAAATGTCAATATCTCTGGATATTACTTGATTTATGTTGATTG
>CAXTWV010000266.1:3291-7138 GCA_964248005.1 uncultured Ktedonobacteraceae bacterium
CTACATGATTGACAAACTACCCTCCGTCAATCTATGATTAGGGAAAGACATATGCTCTACAATCCAGCGATGGAAGGAGGACACAACTGTGATAGAGTTGAATGGCGAAAACTATCTCGACGGACACGAAGCATGTCACTTGCTTGGTATCAAAATTTCGACCCTTTATACATATGTCAGTCGAGGCGTACTCAGAAGTTATAAGCAGGGTATCAAGCGGCAGCGATTGTACAAGAAGGCAGAATTGGATGCTCTTATCCAGTTGCGCCCCAGTAACGAGACTCCATCTAGTGCTGATGACGATACGCCCGAACTGCCACATGCCGAGGATTGGGTTCCCAACGTCTAAAGAACAAGTTGACACGTTTTCCTTGCTTCACACGTGCTTAAAGAAACCACACATCAATCAAATACGTAGGAGTGAGATACATATGGAAACGCGTCAATTCGGAAAAACGGATATGCAGGTGAGTGTGCTGGGCTTTGGCGGTTCAGAGATACGAGGTGCCTCGCCTAGTGATGTTGAGCAGGTATTAAATAATGCGCTTGATGCAGGTGTCAATGTGCTTGATACAGCCGCGTGTTATGGCAATAGTGAAGACTTGATAGGTCGGGCGGTTGCTAGTCGCCGTAGCGACTACTTTCTGTTCACGAAATGTGGTCATAATGTTGGCGATGAGTTGCCCGACTATCCCGATTGGGACCCACGCTTAATCGAAGCGAGTATCGAGCGCAGTTTACGTCGCTTGCGTACAGACCACCTAGACCTACTACAACTGCATAGTTGCTCGCTAGATGTTTTGCGTAAAGGCGATGTTATCAAGGTATTGGAAAAGGCAAAACGCGAAGGCAAGACACGCTATATTGGCTATAGTGGCGACAACGAAGATGCTCGCTATGCCATTCATACAGGTGCTTTTGACACGCTGCAAACCTCTGTCAGCATCGCGGACCAGCAAGAAATTGACTTCACGCTTCCGGCAGCACGTGAACGCGGCATGGGCATCATCGCCAAGCGACCTATCGCGGAGGGTGTATGGCTCCGTGAGACGCTGGATAAAAGTGCCTACGCCTACCCCTATTGGGAGCGTCTGCAAACCCTCAACTATGACTTCTTGAAAAGTGGTTCCTCAGCCTCGATTGCCACGGCACTACGCTTCACACTGAGTGTCCCAGGAGTGGATGTAGCAATTGTTGGTACAACGAGTGCCGACTATATGCGCGAAAACATCGACATGCTATCGGCAGGCAACCTCTCAGAGGACGAGTTCAACGCAATTCGGGCAACATGGGAAGAACGCGCCGACCAGCATTGGCTGGCGCAAGGGTAATACTTACTTCTGCATTGGTGCAATGGCAGATCTGCCATCGCACCAATGCAGAAGTAAGTATTACAAAAGAATCTCCCACTCCGCTAGCCAACGCTTTGTGTTGTGTTCGCGCACACGTACCAGGATGCTATCTTGATACACATGGAACGCGAATGTTGCCTGCACATCAGGCTTGTCAGTACCAAACTCCAAACGACCATCACGAAACCTCGGACCTGCATGTGTCCCTGTATACCATGGCGACATGACGTTGATATGCGTCACAGGATGATTCCCCAGCATCTCTGTACATACAAGCTGTGGCGAACCCCAACCTGAATGTGTATGTCCACTGATGTAGAGTGCGACGTTACTATGCTTTGCCAGGATCGCACGAACCTCGGCAGAGTTCTCGACAAAGAAAAAGGGGTCTAGCGAATCGTCATCGAGGTTTTGTTGAGGGTCACGGTCAAGCACGGTATTGTGCAAAGGGCAGTGCGCGAAGATAATCGCACGTCGGTGCGCATGTTCAGTCAGTGACGTATCAAGGAAGCCCAGCGACTCCTGAGAAAAGATAACATGCTTATCCTCGATGCGCTGTCCTGGCAAATACGGGTTGGGCTGATCGAGCATAATACACACAACATCGTTCGCAGGTCCCGCCGTCCATGTATAACGCACGGGACGACCCCATTGTGCCTCAAACTCTTGTGCCGTATGAAGCGTATCTTCCTGCCCATTATCTTGTAGCGTTTCTGGCTGATACTCGTGGTTTCCGATACCAGGATAAAACGGTATACCACCCAATTGTACCGCCAACTCGCGTTTTGCTAACGTATAGTTCGATGTATGGCCTGTATCTACAATATCGCCAGGGGCAACACAAAATGCTGGGAAGCCTTCAACATCCCACACCTCATGAATATCTTCAAACATTGTGCGCATCCGTGGCGCGTGAAACGCCTCCCACTGCTCTCGTGCGCGAAAATGCATATCGCCAATCACCCAGAAATATAAAAGTTCTTGTGCCTCTTGCGTCATCGTTCGATTTTCCCTTCTTGAGCTACATATGCTATTATTGTACAGGAAAAATATTATCGCATTGTAAATTGACGGCAACAAAATACGCTAAAGACGGGGAATTGTATGGCTCATAAGCAGGAAGACCGTAAGAACGAACAGGAACGTATTCTCGCAATAATTCAGCAGCAACAGGTGCGCTTTGTCAATTTGGAGTTTACAGATGTGGTAGGCATGGCAAAGTGTGTCACCATTCCGGTAGAGCAATTTCCCGATTGCCTGACACATGGCAAATGGTTCGATGGCTCATCGCTTGAGGGATTCGCACGTATTGCCGAGAGTGATATGTATCTCTTTCCCGATCTCTCCACCTTCGCGGTCTTGCCCAGCACCGTGCGTCCAGCCTCGTTAGGGTCTATCAATGAAGTGTCATACGGGGATGATGTCGTGGCACGCGTGATTTGTGATGTACGCACACCTGATGGTGAACGCTTCGATGGTGATCCACGCGCGACACTCCTACAAGTATTAGAAATGGCACACGAGCTTGGCTATGGCTTTCAGGTAGCACCGGAACTAGAATTTTTCCTGCTACAACTCGATGACAAGACACCCACGCCACTTCCACATGATCGCGGCGGCTATTTCGATCTCTCCACCGATCTCGCTGCTAGTGTGCGTCGTCAGATGGTGTACACTCTCCAACAAATGGGTATCGCGATAGAGGCAAGCCATCACGAGGTTGCCGCGGGTCAACACGAGGTTGATTTTGAAACGGGCGACGCACTCCACCTTGCTGATGGTCTTATGACAGCGAAATACGTCGTCAAGGCAATCGCGGCACATTCCAATTTGTATGCCACGTTTTTGCCCAAACCACTCTTCGGCGTGAACGGTTCGGGTCTGCATATCCATCAGCAACTCGTCAGCCTTGCCACGGGCAAAAATGCTTTTGTCGATGCACAGGGAGAATATGGTCTCTCCGAGGTTGCACGCTACTTTATCGCGGGGCAACTTGCCCATGCACGCGCCCTCTGTGCTATTCTGGCACCTCTAGTAAACTCATACAAACGGCTCATTCCTGGCTTTGAGGCTCCATCACACGTCAATTGGGGTCGTGTCAACCGACAAGCCTTGATTCGCGTGCCACGTCCTAGCACGAATCCACAGGCATCTATGCGCATCGAACTCCGTTGTAGCGATCCCAGTTGTAACCCATATCTCGCGTTAGCCGTCATGTTGCGTGCTGGCCTGGATGGTATTCAACGTAAACTGACGCTACCCGCGCCAATGGATGAAAGCTTGTTTCTGCGAGACGATAGCGACCGTTCACGCTCACGCTCACGTCTCCTACCCGCAACACTCGGCGAGGCACTCGAAGCTCTCCGCGAAGATAGCCTCATCCGTGAAACACTCGGCGACTCTATCTATGAAGGCTTTCTCGACGCCAAAAGCATCGAATGGATCGAATACGGGCGGCAAGTTCACGCGTGGGAGATTGAACGCTATTTGCCCGT
>CAXTWV010000267.1:0-7105 GCA_964248005.1 uncultured Ktedonobacteraceae bacterium
TTGACATCACCTTATTTTTATCATATACTACTTATCAAGTGATAAATAAAAAGCAGGAGAAAACATAGTATGCCACGGAGTCAACATAGACCAGTTCTACATGAAGAGGAGACGCGCAACACGATTTTACGGACGGCGCAACAACTTTTCATGGAACACGGCTATCGTGCAGTGTCTACACGTCAGATCGCTGATGGGTGCGGACTGACGCAACCTGCTTTGTATCATCATTTCGCGGATAAACAAGATTTGTATGTTGCTGTGATGAAAGAAAGCTTGTCAGAAACACAGGCTATATTGGAGCGTATTCTACGGCGCAATGAGAGTGTGCAGGAACGCATGAAGCGTATCGCACGCTATCTGCTGAGTAATACGGAGCGAGATCATACCATGATGATGCACGATATTCAGCAAGAGCTTTCCGTTACGTCGCGTGCAGTGCTCAATGAGGCGTTTCAAGCAGGCATCATCACGCCGATTCGTTCGCTTATCGAGGAGGGCATACGGCAAGGTGTGTTACTCGACCAGCAGAAAAGTGGAATCGACGCGACAACGGCAACCTATCTTTTCATGAGTATGCTCTCACAATTTTTGCACCATTCCGACAGTATTCAACGTGATGCACAAAAGGGGGAATGTGCGGAGGATGTGATTGTACAGTTTCTGTTTCATGGTATGGCAACGACGCATCCAGATTATTCTTAGATGAAGTACAGTTCTTTTTTTTATATTTAGCTTATCAAACGATAAGTATAAAGGAGGTTTTTCCGATGGCATCAACACCAGATCAGACGGGACCAACGCCTAAGCAAATGGAGGCTACGGCGACACCTGCACTGGCACAACCAGAGGTCAAAGATGCTGACAAGAACTACAAATGGCGTGTCTTGTTCTCAGTCATCTTTGGCACATTCATGTTTATTCTCGACTCGACTGCGGTCAACGTTGCGGTCCCCACGCTCCAAAAAGTCTTTGGCACAGGCGGTCATGCAGCATCCGTCGATCAGGTGGATGGCGTGCTTACCGCGTATATTCTTGCGCTTGGTATCGTCACGCCAATGGCGGGTTATCTCTCTGAACGCTTTGGCATTAAACGTATGTACCTGCTCTCACTTGCCGCGTTCATCGTCGGCTCGCTTGCCTGTGCGCTTTCACCCAATCTCATCTTTTTGACCGCCTTCCGTGCTGTACAAGGCTTTGGTGGTGGTATGCTTGGGCCACTCGGTATCTCGCTGCTCTTCGGGGCATTTCCTGAGAAAGAGCGTGGTCTTGCCTTCGGCGTCTACGGTATTCCATTGGTCGTCGCTCCGGCAAGTGGTCCTGTATTAGGTGGCTACTTCGTGCAATATCTGAGTTGGCACTACATTTTCCTGGTAAATATTCCTATTGGTATCGCGGGTATCATCCTGGGCTACTTTTGGTTGCGCGAGAACAAGCGCGGCACCTCTGCTAAACTTGACATCCCTGGCATATTGCTCTCAACCATCAGCTTTGGCACACTACTCTTCGCTATTCAGCGTGGAGCCAGTGAGGGCTGGACCTCCACACGCATTGTAACATTACTGAGTATCGGTATCATTGCGCTCATCGCGTTAATCATCGTAGAACTACGAGTCACAGACCCATTACTCGATTTGCGCCTGTTCGCAAAACGTAGTTATGCTTTTGCGAACATCGTAGGTTGGGTCAGCAGCATTGCTCTGTTCGGTGCGGAATTTCTGCTTCCCATTTACCTGCAAACGCTACGTGGACAAACTCCATTGCAAGCTGGACTGCTTGTGCTGCCACTCGCAATAGCTGCTGGTATCGTTACGCCGTTATCGGGTGCGTTGTATAACCGTATTGGTGGGCGTTGGCTTATTGTGATAGGTAGTGTATTACTTGCTCTCAACACGTGGTTCCTGGCACATGTTGCCGTTGATACGCCTTTTATTGAAATCATGGCTATCGTTGCAGTTCGTGGTATCGCGCTTGGCCTTTCGCTACAAACCACACTAACGATTGCGTTGAATGGTCTGGAACCACGACAGTTGCCGCGTGCTAGTTCGCTCTTGACGGCGACACGTAACGTGTTCCAGTCCTTTGGTGTTGCCACCCTCGGTACCATTGTGACAAATCAGCTTGCGACCTATACAACACAGACCGCGAACAACCTGAAAGACCCTAATACATCGCTTGGCAAACAGGTTGTCCAGCTTGCTCAAAGTATCGCGCAGGGCTTGCAGCAGCAAGGTATACCGGCAGCAGTCGCACAAAAGGAGGCATTCGGGAGAGCCATTGGTCAAATTATGGCTCATCAATTTCCATTAAACTTCACACAGAGCATTAACGACGCCTACTTCGTGACCTTCTGGCTGGCTATTGCCGCCGCACTCCTCGCTCTCACGCTCCCCGGTCGCCCACGGCAGGCACCAGCCGAGGTAGTACAAGAGGAAGGCGGGACAGCAGTCGTCCCAGCGTAAAAATGTAGGGGTCTAATTCATTACACCCTGTTGGCGAACACGAATGTTGGAGGATGTTGAGAAGCGTTTCAACCCTTACGAACATTATCGTATGCTAACAGGGTGTAATGAATTAGACCCCTACATTTTCTGTTACTGGGTTAACTCTTTGACGATCTGTTGCACTTGTGCGCCACTGGCGCGACCCTTTGTCTCTTTGGCGGCAAGCGGCATGACGCGGCGAAACTCTTTGCCGTTCTCGGCAATCAGACGTGTCACGATGGCGCGTATGTCGTCCTCGCTCATCTGTGATGAACTGAGATACGCTTGAAGAATGTCTGCCTCTTGTTGCTCTTTTTCAGCAAGTTCGGGGCGTCCTCCCTGCTTATAGAAAGGAATAGCCTGATTGCGCTTCTTCACCTCTTGTTCGAGGACTTTCAAGCAGTCGGCCTCGGTCAATGGCTTGCCATAGTCTGGATTTTTGTGGTCGGTACGTGCGACCTCAAGATTGTGAATGGCTCCCAATGCCATACGTAACGTGTCAAGCTTCAATTGACTACGCGCCCGTTGCGCGTCCTGGATGTCTTTGCGCAACTGTATCTCTATCGGAAATTCCTGTCGTGTCTCTGCCATAATGTATGCTCTGCTCCTCACATAACAGCGATTCTTATTGTAGGGGCTATAATTCATTTACACCCTCATCTCAATAGTCAACGGCGACGAGGGCGTAATGAATTATAGCCCCTACAGCATAACACTTACAACATTTACATTGGCGACCAAATTTGCACGGTACCGTCCTTGCTTGCGGATGCGATGCGTGTGCTATTGGGGGACCACGCGACCGCTTGCACGATGTCAGTATGACCTTTGTAGACAAACGTGTTCTGTCCAGTTGTGGCGTTCAACACGTACACAAGTTTGTCTGTACCAGCTAAAGCAAGAGATTTACCATTAGGCGACCATGCAACACTCGTAATCGCTCCTCCTGCAGGTACTCGATAAGAGAGTACGACCGTTTTGCTTACAAGGTTCCAGACTGCCACAAACCCATCGAGGCTGGCAAGAGCAAGACGTGTGCCGTCGGGCGACCATGCGACTGAGGTGATTGCTTGGTCGTGTAGACGTAGGTAGTAGGCTGTCTTCGCTGTATTTGGATTCCAGAAGGCAACATACCCACTTGCCTCACCCGACGCAATCAGTTTACCATCGGGAGACCATGCCACCGAGGTGACAGGACTGAAATTACCAGTATAAACGGCATGGTTCTTTTGATTGGCAACATCATACACAACTACCGTTTTGTCCGAGCTTGCCGAGGCCAGGAATGCACTATCTGGCGACCATGCTATCTGTGAAATCGGGGCGTTATGGTTTCCACCATCCTGCGCACACTCGCTACTTTGACAGGCAACAGGTACGTTGCCCCAGACAACTACCGCACCTTGCCTTGTTTCCGCGATATGTTGTCCATTAGGAGACCATGCGACTGAGGCAATATTACGATAGCTATAGTCACTCAGGTTTTCATGATAAAAGTAAAAATCACCTAGATTTTCTCCTGTCTGTGCGTTCCAGGCACCCGTATAAAAGGTCGCGCCATCCTCAGCCGCGATCTGTGTTCCATCAGGAGACCACGTAACACTGTTCTCGAACTGATGATGTTGGGGAAGGGTAACGAAAAGTCGATTTGCGGTAGCACTCCAAACGCTGACACCTCCACTAATGGTGGTCAGCATTGCACCATCCCAGGTGACAGCATCAATTGCGATGGCGTGTGGGTAGGTAAGCAAGACATGCCCTGTCGCGGCGACACGAATTTGCATTGGATAGTTACTGTAGTACCCGCCAATCAGTACAATCTTTGTGCCATCAGGCGACCACGCACTTCCGGTTACATCTGCATTATTCCCACCCACAGAGAAAAAAAGCTTGCCAGCGGTAGCACTCCATACCTGCAATGTACTATCACCCTGTAGTGCAAGACTTTTGCCATCAGGTGAAGCACTCAAACCAATGAAGAAGTCGGGCTTGAGTGGGTAGGTCAAGAGTATCTTACCCGTGGTAGCACTCCATTTTTGCACGATGCTAGGGTAGCTAGAGCTGAGCGCGAACAAGTTCTGGCTGTTGGCAGACCACGCAAACGCCTTCACACCTTGCTTGGATGGAGCATAGTAGGTTGCAAGTTGTTGACCAGTAAGGGCATTCCATACCTCTATACCATCGACAGCCTTTCGGGAATTGTAGTCGATAACCGCTAGCCTTTTTCCATCGGGCGACCATTGCACACTACTGGCTGAAAGGGCAGATGAGGTCTTGATTGAGCGAAGAAGTTTCCCTGTTACCGCATCTCGAATCTCAAGCGTGATGCCCACAAGAGCCATGCGTGTTCTGTCAGGCGAGAGACTGATAGAGGTCGCGAATGTATCTAACTTGAGCAGTGTCTTACCCGTTGACGCATCCCAACGCTCAATCGTTGTTCCTGGGCCGTCCTCGATAGCTTGATGCGTACCATACGAGAGAACCGACCGACCGTCTTTTGACCAGCCCACCACTTGTGTATGGAGAGAGCGGGTGCTGTCAACATGTGTCGTGAGCAAGTGTCCATTACCTGACCACGTTTGCAGTGTACCGTCCTCATTTGCAACAGCAAGTCGCCGATTATCGGGCGACCATACAGCATTATTTACAGCAAACAAAGGGGTATGAATAATCACAGGAGGTGTCGCGCTTTGTGGATGGCTTACGGCGGCTTGAACTATCGGAGACTGCAAGAAAAGCATACTTGTGACGAGACATATTGTACAAAACACCATGAACATAGTGATACGAGATGCTGTATAGCGCATAACAATGCTCCTTCTCTCAAACGCTGACTTTATTTAGTATGAATACGTCTGCAAGAAGTGTGTTTTGTATATCAATTTCATGGATTGTCGGGACCACGTTTACGGCGTCCATAGGCGATTAATCACCTATGGACGCCGTAAACGTGGTCCCGACGACATTATTTTTTCTCTTCGTTGTGATGACCAAAGATGCCACCGATAGAGTTGCCGAGATTGCCCAGGATGTTGCCGCCTTGCTGCTCGGCTTCTTTCTCAAGATTGTCGAGGACGCCCGACATCGCTTCTTTCGCCTGTCCACTAAACTGAGTACCGCCAGGGATTTTCTGCGCAAACTGATCGATGGTCTCATCAATCTTCTGCTCAGCCTGATTCTTCAACGCATCCATTTGCTCTTGACTCACTGGTAACGTGTTCTGGTTGCCCTGCTCGTTGTTCTGGTTTGGCATGGAAGAGTTCCTCCTTTGACAATAAAGATAACGCTTTTCTGCTCTATTCACCGCTAAGTACGTCATATTCTCCGAATAGAGTATATAGAATCCTTTCAACTATGCTATCTTACCATAAATTTAAAAGGAGGATTGTGATAAGATAGATATATGTAGAGAGAGGATAATACATGTCCAGCACCATCACATCACAAGCCCAAAAGCGACAACCACCGATAGGAACGCTTGTCACGCTCTTTCTGGCTCCCGCCTTCGTCTTCGCGAATATGTATACCACACAGGCCATTCTGCCCACACTGAGTCAGGATTTTCATGTCAGCGCACCAACGGCTGGCCTGACCGTATCAATTCTTGTGTTATGCGTGGCGATTGGCTCACTCTTCTATGGACCTCTCTCGGATGTGGTGGGACGCAAACCCGTGATGGTGTGGGCCAGTTTCTTAGTCGCCATTCCAACCTTGCTCTGCGGTTTCGCACCAAATTTCGCTACACTTGTCATATTACGTGCTATCCAGGGACTCTTGATGCCTGGACTGACCAGTGTTGCCATACCTTATGTCAACGAGGAATTTGAGGGACGAGGACGTGGACTGGCAATGGGCATCTACGCCAGTGGTCTCGTCCTTGGTGGACTCTTCGCCCGTGTCGGCAGTGCCAGTCTGACAGGGTTGTATAACTGGCATATCGCGCTGTTCGCCTTTGTCCTACCCACCTTGATTGCCGCCATGTTCATGTGGATTTTCCTGCCAGAAACGGCTAGCAAGAGACGTGTTTCCAAAGCTGTTCCTGTACAGGGGACTGCAAAAACCTCGTTTCTGGTCTCAACATTGCATGATATGTGGATGCACCTACATAATCGACGCCTTGTGGGAGCCTTTACCATTGGCTTTTGTAGTTTCTTCGGCTTTATCGGCGTCTTCACCTATCTACCATACTACCTGACTGGTCCACAATTTCGGCTGCCACCCATTGATCTTAGCCTTGTCTATTTGCTCTGGCTTACAGGTATTGGTTCACCTATAGCGGGCACAATTGCCGGGCGCATCGGCTCACGGCTTACTATCGCATACAGCATAGGGTTTGCCGTTGTGGGCTTGCTTATCACCCTCATTCCGATATTGCCTATCACTCTAGGAGGGTTGAGCTTGTTGACACTGGGTATGTTCTCCATTGTGCCATCGGCGAACCTGTATCTTGGCGAGTTATCGACAAAGGCCAAAGGCACTGCCGCATCCATGTATCTCTCGCTCTACTATCTTGGTGGCAGTATTGGAGCTGTCGTCCCCGGCTTTGCCTTCCTCTGGTTAGGCTGGACGGGCGTTGTGCTGCTGTGTATTGTCATGATGCTGCTTGCGTTGACCTCTGACGC
>CAXTWV010000268.1:0-7101 GCA_964248005.1 uncultured Ktedonobacteraceae bacterium
TACTGTAGGGGTCTAATTCTATTACACCCTTTTGGCGATTGATCATGTTGGGGGGGGATGTTGAAACGCTCCATCAATCCTGTAAACATGGTCGATTGGGGACGAGGGTGTAATGAATTAGACCCCTACTTGACGAGGTGGCGACGAGACACTACAATACGTTGAAAGAAGCGAGAAATGTCCCTTTATTTTTGTGGAGGTATTTTTTCATGCCATTGTACGAGTATCGTTGCTCAGATTGTAAGGCGAAGTTTGAATTGCTTGTTATGCATCAGCACGCCGATGATATCGTTTGTACTAAATGTCATAGCGACAAGGTGCGCCGCTTGCTCTCGACCTTCGCGGTACCACGTGGTGGAAGCGAAGATACGGCCTATGGTGATGACGTGCCGATGATGGGTGGCTGCTCGTGTGGTGGTGGCGGCTGTGGCTGTAATTAGGTTGGTTTCGCAAGCAAGCTCATAAAGAAGATAAAGTTAGTATCATGTTTAACAAAACTAGTTATCGACGGGGCGTGATCGAAGGCATTGTGCTGTTCACGCTCGGTCGTCTCGGTTCACTCATCACGCCAACCATCTTTCCAGATTGGTTATTCGTCGTGGCACCCCTTCTCTTCCTGACAGTACAATTTCTGTTTGCACCATTTTGGGCGACGCGACGTATGATGTCAACGAAGCGTGAGCGTTTGAGCAAGCGTTTCTGGCTCCTCGGTCCACGACTTGCCGCGCTCTGCTTTGGCATTGATCTGTTGATTACGCTTGCCTTTGGGCTACCCGTCAATCTCTTCGGTATACAACAAGGCTCGGCCTTGCTCCGCCTGCTCAGCAATGGAGCAAACCATCTTACCCTCCTCGATTTTGGCGTCTATGAATTGAAGACAGCTGCGTTACTCTTCGCCCTCTTCACGCTCTCTGTCATTTGCACACGCCTCGCAATGGGCGGCTTCCTGCGCTTCACCATGCCCGCCGGAGGCAACCGCGTGACCTTATAAAAATCATCACCTCACAATATCGCGCATATCAAATACGGGACCATCCCTACACACAAGCCTTTGACCTGTACGCGTTTCAACACTACAGGCGAAGCAGACGCCAGTCCCACAGACGAGAGGGCGTGGATTCGTGCCTTGCGCAAAGCCTTTGCCACGCAGACGTTCAAAGTGTGTGTAGAGTGCGAGGGATGTTTCATGTGAAACGCTGCTAAAGGATGCGTCAGCCCACGGAAGAATAGGAGTCAGTGTCTCAATCAGGTTTTTGTCTTGCTGTTCTGTCACAATGTGATATTCGACCTCTGGCGAGAGCAGGGCTGGTGGATAACTTTCTTCAAGTGTCTGATTGATGAGGGTGACGGCAATGTCTTGTTCTAAGGCAATCTGAGCAAGTAATGTGAGGGAACTGATGGAACGCTCCTCGCCTATGAGGAGCGCGTTTCGTGTGGTGGGACGCAGTGTCCAGCCATGCCCCAGTGGTCCGAGGATATCGAGGATTGCCCCTTCTTGTTGCGCGGCTAACCATGCGGTGCCACGTCCTTGCACATGGACATAGAAAGTACAGGTGCCACGACTTCTATTGATGCTATGCACATAGAAGGGGCGACGCAACAATGGGTCGCTAGCATTGGCGGCGCAACAACGCACCATACAAAATTGTCCTGGTTGCACGGTTTGCGCGAGGTTCGGAGCGTGCAGTTCAAGCAACTGCACACCTGGACGTATCAGCGTCGTCGCGATAAGCGGAGCGAGATGAATACGCATTATTCAGCAATCATGCCTAAGAAATTACGGGTACGCTCGTTTTCCGTATGCTCAAACACTTGCTGTGGTGGACCTTGCTCCACAATCACGGATTTGTCCATGAAGATCACGTGGTCCGCGACATCGCGTGCAAAGCCCATTTCGTGTGTCACCACCGCCATCGTCATACCCTCATCGGCAAGCTGGCGCATGACTTTCAGCACCTCGCCAACCAGTTCTGGGTCAAGCGCGGACGTTGCTTCGTCGAAGAGCATCAATTTAGGGTTCATTGCTAACGCACGGGCGATGGCGACACGCTGCTGTTGTCCACCAGACAGTTTGTGTGGAAATGCGTTGGCCTTTTCGGAGAGACCAACCTTCGCGAGCAAGTCATGCGCACGCCCTGTCACCTCTTCTTTTGACTGGCCTAGCACGTGAATGGGAGCTTCGATGATATTTTCAAGTGCGGTCATATGCGGGAACAGGTTGAAACGCTGGAAGACAAAGCCAATGTGTGACCGGATACGCGCAATGTTTTCCTCGCGGTCCTCGACAAGCTTGCCGTTTACATCACGGTAGCCCACCAGTTGACCATCAATATAGATGCGTCCACTGTCAATTTTTTCAAGATGATTGATACAGCGCAACAACGTTGTTTTACCTGAACCGCTAGGTCCGATAATTACAACGACTTGCCCACGCTTCACGGAGAGATCAACGCCGTTAAGGACAGTCAAATTGCCGAAACGTTTGACTATCTTCTCGGCATGAACCATCTCATCTGTGAGTATAGGTGTACTCATCTACCTGCTTCCTCCCATATGTGGGGTGCTAAAGCCCATCATGCGTGTTGCTAGACTCTTGCTATCAACCAACTCTACTTTCTGATTACGATTGGGGTCGAGCCGTTTTTCAATCAAACTCTGCACATATCCCCAGAGCGTCGTCAACAGTAAATAGTACAGAGTGGCAACACACAATAGCTCAAAGACGCTAAACGTTGGTGAGCCGTAGACCGTGGCAACGTTTGTTAGTTCAAAAACGCCAATCACCGAGGCAATTGAGGTCGTCTTGAGCATGTTGTTAAATTCGTTGCCAAGTGGAGGAACAATCACACGCGCTGCCTGTGGCAAGATGATACGCCGCATCGCCAAACTAAAACGCATACCTAACGCCTTGCCAGCCTCCATCTGACCGGGATCAACCGAGCCAATGCCAGCACGAATGATCTCAGCCATATAAGCACCCTCGTTTAATGAGAAGGCGAGCAATACACAGCCAAAGTCGGGTAGGAGCAGATACGGATTATTCGCAGCAAGCTTGGGCAAGGCATCCCACAGCAAAAGGACTTGGACCAGTAAGGGGCTACCACGAAAAAACCAGATATAGGCACCAGCAATCCAATTGAGCCACTTGAGGCGCGACATACGCATCAGGGCCAGGAAAAGACCAAGTATGACGCCGATGATTTGCGCGACAACTGAAATCCAGAGCGTGGTCCAGGCCGCACGCAAAAAGATCAGATTAGGGTCGCCATACAGATAGTGCGCGAAAAGGTCCCAACGAAACATTGCGCCCTCCTTCTATAACCATTATTTGTACGAACCCTGCGGTTCGTTGGAGACAATTGTATCACATGAGTCCAAGCCTGTAAGGACCGATGATACGGTTTTACCTGTCCATGTGGAAACGTCAACTGTAGGGGTCTCATTCATTACACCCTGTTGGCAACGCACCATTTCGGAGGCTGTTGAAACGCTTGTCTACATCACCCAAAAATTGTCTATGCCAACAGGGTGTAATGAATGAGACCCCTACAGCTGACGTTTTCCTATTATTTTGTTCATTCATATAATGGGTTCCTACACATTTCACATACATGCCTTATAACAATGACATTAATTTGCTATTAATTTGTATACACACACAACAACAAATGGGGTATAAAATGCTGTTTTTTAGCAACGAGTATGGTACACTATGCGGTATATACACGCGCTGTAGCGTTATGAGTATAGAATTATACATTCCACATTGAGGGGCTTGGAGGGTCTACGATGCCCATCACACTTGACCGCAGTATTTGTTGTGATTTACAGGAGACCATTTCGCGCGAATGGCTCGTCACGAATGGCATTGGTGCCTATGCGTCTGGCACCGTCGCAGGCGTTCTCACACGTATGGAGCATGGCTTGCTGGTGGCATGTCCACCTGAGAAGAACATCCCACACCTTTTCCTGGCGAAAATCGACGAAGAGGTCGTTTTTGATCAGCGCACATATTATCTCGGCACAAATGAATATCGCGATGGCACACTCAATCCATCGGGCTTTGTACATCTTGAAACATTTCGGCTCGAAGAAGGCTTTCCCATTTTTACGTATCGTCTAGGCGGTATTGATGGCATCATGCTGGAAAAACGCATTTGGATGCAACAGGGCCGCGACACGACCTATATTCAGTATCGCGTCATTCGTACCACAACCGCCGATGAGACAGGCTATCGACGCAGTGGTTTCACAGGTGCGCTCAGTAATAGCACAAGCCATACGACAGAGTTCGGTGCATCAGCACAACAACCGATTACGCTGACACTCTTACCTTTTACCGCCTATCGTCCTCATACTCAAGCTCAGCATGGCAACAATGACTGGCACTTTCAGGTGCAGCACCATACCTCGGAAGAGATACAACACAATGACGGGTCTGAACATGCTGTCATGCTTCCCAAAGGCGTAGCCGGTTGTACAATTCGTGCTTGGGACAATGCACCCCCCTATCATCTGCTTGCCGTTGGTCAAGCAGAGAGCGAGGCAACCTTTATTCCGACCAATGTATGGTATTGGAACTTCTTGCATCGCCAGGATGCCGCGGAGGGCAAACCTGCGCTAGACGACCTGTACTTACCAGGGGTCATTCGTGCCACACTTTGGCCTACCGAAGACTCAACTTTGACCATCATGGTCAGTACTGAAGAACTAGCAATGCAAACGCTACGCCCAAACCAACTAGTTCATTCCTATCGGCGCAGTGTTGAGGGACAAAAACAACTGCGGGCAACTGCTGCAACACCACAACGCTACTTTGGCGAAGGTGGTGAGGCTGCACGCGCACAACGTCTCTCCGTGTTGCCACTCAGCACAATCTCCACGCATCCACCCATAGAAGACGAAGCCTTTCTGCGTTCGCTCTTACGTGCCTGTGAGCATTTCTTAGTTCAGCGCACGTTGCCTAGCCCTGGCAAGCGCGGCGATCATGAACTGCTGTTTGACAGAGTCGAGCGTACACCTGATATACTCTCTGAGTTCTACAGTATGGAACGGCGAACACGCGATACCTTGATTGCCCTTCCTGGTGTCATGCTTGCAACGGGCCGACACAGCGAAGTAGCACGAATACTCCGTGACCTTGTGTATACATTCAAGCAAGGAATGTTGCCAGAGACGCTGCCACTTGCAGACAACTCAATCACTGAATATAGGTATCAGAGTGCCGATTTGCTGCTCTGGTACTGTTACGCCCTTGACTCTTATCTTCGCATGAGCCAGGATTATGCATTGCTCAACGACCTCTACCCA
Organism: uncultured Ktedonobacteraceae bacterium; assembly: GCA_964248005.1. Classification (GTDB taxonomy): domain Bacteria; phylum Chloroflexota; class Ktedonobacteria; order Ktedonobacterales; family Ktedonobacteraceae; genus JBBQVS01. The sequence goes on from CAXTWV010000268.1 coordinate 5,311, forward strand.
CATCTTGTCGAGAGCATCAACTGGTATATTCAAGGCAACGAGTATGGCGTGAAGATGGGTGCAGAGGACGGACTTCTCACGCTTGCACGTGGAGCCGCTACCTGGATGAATGCACATAGAGATGGCATGGCAGTAACACCACGCATAGGGAAGCCAGTTGAAATAAACGCGTTGTGGTATAACGCACTCTCGCTACTCCACGAGTGGTCACAACGCATTGCGTATACTGGTCGCTTTACTCGCGTACCTGTCCCCTATCAAGAACTGCTTACGCGCTGTCAGGCAAGCTTTCAACAGAAGTTCTGGTACGCGGATGGCGGTTATCTCTTCGATGTTATCGAGGGTCCTGATAGCAAGGACGCAGCGTTACGCCCGAACCAACTGCTTGCCATCTCGCTCCGCTATCCAATCGCGACGCCGGAGCAACGCGCGTCCATCCTTAGTGTGATAGCAAAAATATTGCTTACACCCTATGGCTTGCGTACCCTCGCACCCGATGCACAAGCGTATCATAGCACGCTTGGTAGCCGACAAGAGGAGCAGCAAGACGCACTCCATCAAGGTAGTGTCTGGACATGGCTACTTGGCCCGTGTATCGACGCGTTATACAACCCTGCGTATACATCAGACTATGATGAGACGGTATGGAAAAAGAGCTTGCGCCAACTTGCACCGTTCAACAAACATCTCTCAGAAGGCATGGTAGATATGATTGGTGGCGTGTTTGACGGCGACTATCCACACAACGCTGGCTATGTTCCCGCTTCTATAGTGAGTTGTGCTGAGTTGCTCCGCGCCTATTATACGCTGACACAGGTGTACGTTCGGCAACCACATTTGGTGCATTCACGATAAGAGGAATTAACCACCCGTACAGGGGTCAATTCCTAACAAGTCGATCTTCATAAACATTTTCACGATGCATTGGGGGAATGCAGCAACAATTTGAATTGTGGATTGTAGCTTTTATCGCAACTACTACAAGAGACCGAATGCGTGTAGCGTCGCACGCGTGGATATTGCTTGCCACACTGCGGACATTCATAGAGGTAGCGAATAGGACGCCGTTCGCGTCGTACCTGTTCGCGCCGCACACTTTCCTCGTGCAATAATACACGCAGGTCTTCTACCGCATAGCCAGTAATCAGGGCTTCATCATCGGCGATTGAGTCGTAGCCATGATGATGATGTCGTCGTGGTGTACCGTGTACACGGTCGGCGAGATGGATGAGTTCATGCGCGACCGTCACTTCTATCGACTGTGGTTGCATCGCTGGCTCGATAAAAATCAGGTGTCGATGAGTAGTACGTCGTTCCTCACCAGTCACGGGACGAATACGGCGTGTTGATGGTGGCAGAGCGGGCACATAACAATAACAACCAAGTGCCATGACGTTGAGCCGCTTCCCTGTCCACTGTCTGTACTCGTTACGGTCCTGGGTGATTGCGAGAAGGGGGAGTTCACAGGGAGGGAGGTGCAGTTTGTGCCAGTAGTGTGTGAGCCAATGCTGAAGAGTCGCTTCATTACCATGAAGAACCGGACCTTCCTGTAACACTGGCAGCATTGGCACAATTCGTATCTGTGCTGTAGCCATGAATGGCGCTCTTACTCCTAGCGCAAAGACAAGCATGTCTTTGGGATATTCATCAACACATAGGCGACCCGCCTTAAAAGTCGTACTAATAGTATATCAGGCAGAAGCGGTATATGCAAGTAGGGGCTTTCATTCATTACGCCCCATACGCATCAAGCTAAGAATTGCTGAGCTTTTTTCTACCACGTTTCTTCGG
>CAXTWV010000269.1:0-3332 GCA_964248005.1 uncultured Ktedonobacteraceae bacterium
GCCAAGTTGTCTTCACCAAGGCTTTTTCCATTGTATACAAGGATATCGCCGAAGGCAATCGACACCTTTTCGGGCGTAATATCTTGCTGCTCATCACATTTGCCGATTGCCATCGCGACACGCCCCCAGTTTGGGTCGGCACCAAAAACAGCGGTTTTGACGAGCGGTGAGTTCACAATAGCTTTGGCGACGCGTTTCGCCTGCTCAAATGATGCTGCTTGCTCTACGACGACCTCTAGCAGTTTGGTCGCTCCTTCGCCATCGCGTGCAAGGTCCTTTGCAAGCTCTATCGCCATCGTGCGCAACGCTTGCCCAAATACCGCAAGGTCTACCTCACCTGCTAAGCCATTTGCCATAATCGCGACGGTATCACTCGTACTGGTATCGGTATCTATGCTCACCATGTTAAATGAAACGGCAACCGCTTCTTTCAACATTGTATTGAGTGTGTCAGGAGCGATACGTGCATCAGTCACAAAATAGCTAAGCATGGTAGCCATATTTGGCTCAATCATCCCAACACCTTTTGCCATGCCCACAAGGACAGCATTTCCAACTTGACAAGCATGTATCTTCGGACGTGTATCCGTCGTCATAATCGCTTGTGCTGAGTATTCAAGCTGCCCCACATACATTTCGGATTTCAGTCCTCGTATGCCCTGGCGAATGCGCTCCATAGGCAATTGGCGTCCGACTACCCCTGTAGACGAAACGAGTACATCATGCTCTGCAATCCCTAGCTCTGTCGCCACAAGATGCACAACTTCACGTGCGTTCGCCAGACCATACTCACCCGTTGCAACATTCGCGTTTTTGCTCGTAATCACAAACGCCTGTAGCTGCCCATCGCTTACCTGCTCACGACTCACAAGAACTGCTGGGCCACAAAAGCGGCTTTGCGTAAACATCGCAGCAGCAGAGGCAGGAACATCTGAAGCTATCACAGTAAAATCATACGTTTCGTCCTTGATGCCAATATTTTTGGCACACGAACGAAAGCCTTGTGGGTACAATAACTGAGTATTCATAGACAACTTCCTTAAAACATTTTTCCGCCAAGCGGAACTTCTGTTGTCGGTCCTAGCAACACAACATTTCCATCATCATCGGGCAAGCCTAGCGTCAACACCTCTGAGATAAATGGTCCAATTTGTTTTGAGGGAAAGTTTACGACGCACACAACTTGCATACCAAGCAAAGCCTCTTTTGTATAGTGCTGTGTGACCTGTGCCGATGAGCGTTTCGTCCCAATCTCCGCACCAAAATCAATCATCAGTTTGTATGCAGGCTTACGCGCCTGTGGAAAATCCTCCACCTTGATAACTCTGCCGACGCGAATATCCACCCTCTCAAAATCATTGTATGTAATCATATGTGCCTCTCTTCCATGTATTCCTATACGAATACAATAATGCGATACGTCGCCTGTAAGGACCGATGTATCACGTCCTTCTGGTATATCAACAGCCGACAAGGACGTGATACATCGGTCCCTACACATAAATGTTTTAATATGCGCGAGCGAATACAGCTTCACAGGTTGCAGGTTTGCCTGTGTAAATGCATTTGCCCTCAACCGGAGGTTGATCGAGCGGAATCACACGGAGGGTTGCCTTCGTCTCTTCCTTGATAGCCTGTTCTGCCACGCTATCCTCGGCCCACTTGACACGCACAAAGCCACGCTTCTCGGCGATGATTTGCTTGAACTCATCATAGCTCTCGGTATAGTGCATGTTTTGATTCCGAAACTCAACGGCGCGTTGGAAAAGTGCTTTCTGTACCTCTTCTAACAATTCAGGCAAACGAGTCTCAAGAGCATCGAGTGAGACAACTTCTTTGACACGATTGTCGCGGCGCACTAACATAACGCTGTTGTTTTGTACATCGCGCGGTCCAATCTCCATGCGCACAGGCACACCACGCATTTCCCACTCGTTATATTTCCAGCCGGGGGTGTTCTCACTGTTGTCGGTCTTGAAACGCACCTTGCCCCTGAGCATTTTTTGCACTCGTTCAACCATCTCACCAACGGCTGACTTTTCGGCATCTTTACGTGCAATCGGAATAATCACCGTTTGATAGGGTGCGATATGCGGTGGCAGAATCAAGCCTGATTTGTCACCATGCATCATGATGACACCACCGATCATACGTGTACTCATGCCCCAACTGGTGGTCGCGCAATATTTGAGTTCACTATCGGAGTCAAGATACTGAATATCAAAACCTTTAGCGAAGTTGGTACCAAGATTGTGGCTTGTACCCGCTTGTAGTGCCTTGCCATCACCCATGAGTGCCTCGATAGAATAGGTACGCAATGCGCCTGCGAACTTCTCGTTCTCGCTCTTGCGTCCGACAAGTACGGGCATAGCAGCTTCCTCTTCCGCGAATGCACGATAGACTTCGAGCATGAGCTTTGTGCGCTCCTCGGCCTCTTCGAGTGTGCGATGCGCTGTATGGCCCTCTTGCCACAAAAATTCAGAGGTGCGCAGAAAGAGTGTGGTTCGCTTCTCCCAACGCATGACGTTGTTCCACTGATTGATGAGAATGGGCAGATCGCGGTAGCTCTGAATCCACTTGGCGTAGGTGTGACCAATGATTGTCTCACTGGTCGGTCGAATGGCGAGCGGCTCTTCAAGCTCCTCGCCACCACCACGTGTCACCCATGCCAACTCTGGCGCAAAGCCTTCGACGTGCTCGGCCTCACGCTCTAAAAAGCTGCGCGGAATGAGCAAGGGAAAGTAGGCGTTTTCGACATCGGTCTCTTTGAACCGTGCATCCAGGAGACGTTGAATGTTCTCCCAGATTGCGTAGCCATAAGGCCGAATAATCATGCAACCACGTACTGGTGCGTAGTCAGCAAGTTTGGCCTTGCGCACAACTTGGTTATACCATTTTGAAAAGTCGTCTTCTTGATCGACAATATCCTCAACATACTTTTCTTCGTTCGCCATAAATCCTCCTAAAAATGTGCATAAAAAAACTCGCCCCTACGAAGGACGAGATTTCACCCGTGGTACCACCTCTTTTGAACCGTAGTATAGGGTGTAATACATTAGACCCCTACATTGATTCCTCTTAGATCGGCTCAAAGGGTGTAATACATTAGACCCCTACATTGTAGCCGAACCTCTGTGATAACGGTGAGGCTCCGGTCAGTTTTTTGTTGCTGACACTCTCAGGTGGGTTCGACGTGGTATCCATCTGCCGCCTTGCACTATCGCGGCTCGCTAATCGACTACGCCAACGTGTAGTAATCCTGATCTGCGCGTTCTCTGTTTTGCTTCACGCCAAGAATAACACTACCATGCATACTCTGTCAAGCATAATTT